>CAMBQS010000127.1 GCA_945870015.1 Desulfocicer vacuolatum DSM 3385 | reverse complement strand
TTGACATGGTCATTGACATCAAATCCCGCAGAAAAGCACTTCTCTCCGGCGCCGGTCAGGATGATGACCCGCAGGTCTTTATCTTTTTCCACTTCATCCAGAACCGTTTCCAGATCCAGCATGGCTTCATAGTTCCAGGTGTTGGCCGGTGGCCGGTTGATGGTGATGATTCCGATATGGTTTTCTTTTTTGAATAAAATGTTTTTTAAATTCATGGAGTACTTCCTTTCACTCTTTGATATTGCATAATTTTTTGGCATACGCTTGTTTTTCTTTCATGTTCACCTGCCGTGAAATCATGATCCGCTGGGCCTGGGGTGATCCTGCTCCGTGCATGGATTCGGTGAGGTAGCCGACCGCGGCCGTCCCGAGTGTCAGGTTTTCAATCAGACGAAGGATTCGCATGCGGTTTTCCGTAGAGACATCTTTTGATCCCTGATAATATTTTTCCAGCCATTTTCCGATTTCCGGGGAACGGAAATCCGATTCCGAGGGAAGCGTGACCATCAGGCCGCCGGCAATATCCTGGGCCAGGCGTGCGATCTCATATGGAAAACGGGTGACATTCTGTTTGGAGACATTGGCCAGAAGCGTATTGACACAATAGGTTCCGCTGGGCTCTTTATGCCCTTCCGCCGCGCAGGACAACGAACCGCAATACAGGGTCTCGTTCAACTGATTCATTTCAATAATTTTATCCTTGATATGGGAAGCTTTGACTGTGCCGTTGTATTCGGCGATGGTCTGGGAAGCCCCGATCAGGACATCACCCACTCCGGTTTTACAGGCATAACTCTGCCGGTGATAGGATGCAAATTTTTCAACCAGCGACCCGGAAAAATCATACTCCTTATACATGAACACCCGGTCCCAGGGAACAAACACATCATCAAAAATGACCAGCGCTTCATGACCGCCATATGTCTGGTTTCCGGTATCCATGGGATTGTCTTCCAGTTTGCGGGTATCGCATGACTGGCGTCCGATGATATAGGTGATTCCCTTTGCATCGCTCGGCAGGGCAAAGGATATCGCATAATCCTGATCTTCTTTTTTCATGGAGATGGTGGGCATGACGATGATTTCATGGGAATTGACCGCACCGGTCTGGTGTGCCTTGGCGCCCCGGACAACGATTCCATCCTTTCTTTCTTCCACCACATGCAGATACATATCCGGATCAGGTTGCCCGGAGGGGGGCAGGGATCGGTCTCCTTTCGGGTCAGTCATGGCGCCATCGCAGACAAGATCGTTTTCCTGCACAAAGGACAGATATTTCAGAAAGCGACGGTTGTAGGCGGTTCCATGCCGGGCATCGATATCGTATGTGACAATGGAAAGGGCATTCAATGAATCCAGGCCGACACAGCGCTGAAAACAGCAGGCAGTGTGCGCCCCCATCAGCCGTCCCATTTTTGTTTTTTGGATCAGGTCTTCCCGGCTCTGGTGGATATGGGTGAAGCGGTTGATCCTTTTTCCGGTCAGATGGGAGATGGCCGTCATGGTATCCTGGAATTCCGGATGAGCTGCCATCTCATATGTTTTGGCCACCGCATTCATGGATGGGCGGATCATGGGGTGATCCACCGGATTTTCGATTCTTTTGCCGAACATGTAAACAACAAGGTTCAGCTTGCGAAGACTCTCTTCATATTGCGCTGCTGTCATCATGGGACGATCTCCTTGCATCATGCATGCATCTTTTGGGTTTTCATTTTAAAAAAGGATTTCCAGGCAGAACAAAACAATCCAGTGTGAAATGAAAACAACCTTGAGTGAATGACATTCTATATAGTAAAAAGCAATATGGAGCGTCAAGCTTTTTCCAAGTAATAAATTTTAATCATATAATAATAAATAGTTAGTAAAATTAAGTGGGGAAGGGCGAACTATTGTTTTAAATATTTTTTATAGAATATCGTTCAAATTTCATTGAATCAAACGAATTTTTTGTTTATGGTACAAAACCAGTCAACCTGGATCTGAAAAAGGATCGGTAATGAAGTGACAACCAAAAAACAGCACATACTGGATGCAGCCGTATCCATCATGTCCCGGAAAGGAAAAGACGCTACGGTTGCAGAGATCGCAGCCGCCTCAGGGGTCACGGATTCGGTTCTGTATCATCATTTTAAAAACAAGGAGGATCTGCTGTTTTATTCTGCGGGAGCGTATCTGAAAACCGGAATAGAGGAACTGAAGCAGCAGCTTCAGGGGATTTCCGACCCGATCAGCCGGCTCAGAAAGTTCATCTGGTTTCAGCTTGATTATCATGACACCAATCCCCAGTATGCCTACTTCACTATTTTCGAATGCCGGTCAAAAAAGAATTTTTTTCACCATGAGGCGTTTGATTCTTTCCGGCAATGGACAAGGATTCTGAGAGAGATTTTTGTCGATGGCATTCAGGAAGGTCTGTTCTCAAAAGATCTGAACACCTTTGTACTTCGGGACATGGTATTGGGATTGCTGGATGTGGAGAATATCATGTTTTTTACAAGCAGGCCCGGGGAAAAAGCGCAGACCGATCTCGACGGCATCCTTGAACTGCTGCTCCCCATGCTGACATCAAGGCCCAAGACACAAAATGAAAAAGCACTCCGGATGGTGTCCGCAGCAGAAGCCCTGTTTGCAAAAAAGGGATATGACAAGGCAACGATTTCGGAAATATCGAAAATTGCCAATGTGGCTGAAGGCACGGTATATGAGTATTTTCAAAACAAGGAGGATCTGCTTCACTCTGTTTTTCAGTACCGATTTCAGGAGCAGCTTGCTTCATTGGATGAGCTTTTTGAAATCCGGACACCCTTGCGCAAACTCAGGCGGTTCATGCGGTATCATTTTTCCATCTATCTGAATCAGCCGGATTTTGCCAAGACCTTTATTCTGAATGGGATTTTTAACCGGCGGTTTTATCAGACACCGGCCTATGCTGATTTTCAGAAATATATGGATTTTCTAGATCCGATTCTGGATCAGGGAAAGAGGGAAGGTCATGTCCGGCTTTCTGTAAACAACCGGATATTTAAAAATCTGTTTATCGGTGCATTCAGTCATATGGCGCTGCGCTGGCTTTTTGTAGATCAGAATTCCCGGATCGACAAGACAAGTGAGATTAACAATGTTATTGAGTTTCTGGAGCGAGCGGTTTCTGTGTCCGATACACCCCACTTGCCCCATAAGCATTAACTGAAATTGATTGTGGCCACTTATGGAGGCGGGACCGGTCTCGCCACACAAAGGGAGTGCCTTGAAATTCTGGGATGCTACGGGTCCGGAAAAGTCAAAAAGCTGGCCGAGATTGTCGCTGCCACGGTGGTGGCCGGCGAGATATCTCTTGTCAGTGCGGTCATGGCCGGTGAATGGGTTTCCAGCCATGAAAAATTCGGCAGGAACCGATGAAGATTGAAATCAGGTTTTTTATTCCCCCATTGAGGGGGATTAAGGGGGGTGTCAATTCAGTTTACTATCTAAATAAAGGATATGTATCCATATGCAACGTCAATTTACACGCAAAAAAGCCCGCAAGTGGGTTTTGACCAATCTGTTTCACCAGTTTGCCAACATGGCGGATCTGACGCCTTTAATCAGAGGGATCCGGAAACAGACGGATGTGATCCGGAATGTGCCGTATCGATCAGATGGAGGCAAGGCGCATCTGCTGGATGTTTATCGGCCCAAAAACCGGACCGGTCTATTACCGGTAATGATCTATATTCATGGCGGAGGATTTACGCTCTGCTCCAAAGAGACGCACCGGAGTATTGCACTGCTGTTTGCCCGTTTTGGTTTCCTGGTTTTGAACATCAATTATCGCCTGGCTCCCAAATACCGCTATCCTGCTGCCCTGGAAGATGCCTGTCTTGCCTACAAATGGGCGGTTGACAATGCTGAATTATACGGGGGAGATAAAAACCGGCTGTCCCTGGCAGGAGAATCCGCAGGCGCCAACCTTGTGCTGGGGCTGATCATTGCCGCCTGTTATCAACGTCCTGAACCTTTCGCAAAACAGGTATGGGGTACCAATATCAAACCCGTTTCCGCCCAGATCATCGCCGGTCTTCTTCAGGTCAGCAATCCGGAACGGTTTTCACAGGTCAGAAGAGCAAAGCTGAAACAGATGAACGATATATCCTATGACATTGTCCGGGATGTGGCAACGGCCTATCTTGGGGAAAAAGGCAAACAACAGGAAACGGAAAATGATTTATATGATCCCCTTGTCATCATGGAAACCGCGGGGCAGCCGGATTATCCTTTGCCGCCGATTTTTGCCGCAGTCGGAACAGCCGATATCCTGTACGACGATACAAAACGTCTGGAAAAGGCGCTCCGTTCAAAAACCACTCTGGCGGAAACCCATTACTATCCGGACGAACCCCATGTATTTCATTTCATGTCCTGGCGGAAAAATACCCGACCATTCTGGATGGACTGCAAACATTTTTTAGATCAACATACACTGTAATGAATCAAACCACCTATAAAAAAATGGAAACGTATGATGGATTCACTGAAAATCAACCTGGAAAAACTCCGGGCATCCCGGAAGAAGATCGTGGGATGTCTTCCCCTGTATCCGCCGATGGAAATTTTTCATGCAATGGATCTTGTTCCGGTTACCTTGTGGGGACTGAGAGATATGATCCGGAACCTGAATGAAAGCGACCGGCATATTCAGAACTATTCCTGCTCTGTGGCCCGGAGAGCGGCAGAATTCATTCTTTCTGAAAACGGGATGATGCTGGACGGGATTTTTGCCTATAATGCTTGTGATACTTTGCGGAATCTTCCGGAAATTCTGTCCAATGGATTACAGGCTGCCGCCCGTCCGCTGCCCATGTTTCAAATCCACATTCCCATGGTTCCCGCTGGACAGACCAATGCACGGGATTATCTTTGCAATGAGATTTCATCACTGATTCAGCTTCTGGAAAAAACATTTCATATTTCCTTTTCTTCAGATCGTTTTCAGGATAGTGTAGCAAAATATAACGAGGTCAGAAATCTGTATCGCCGGATGGAAAAGCAGGTGGCTTCCGGGAAAATAACCTTCCGGGATTTTATGATCGCATTTCATAACAGCGGTTTTCTGCCGGTTGAAGATCAGATCCGGTTTTTATCAGAGAGCCTTGCATGTTGCCGGAACAAGGAACCGGAGTCTCAAAATCATCCGGTGATGATCAGCGGAATTCTGCCGCCCCCTGTTCCGGTGATTCAGGCAATCGAGGAGGCTGGTTTGAGAATTGTCTGCAATGACGTTGCATCTCTTGGACGGTATTATGGGTATTCTCCGGAGCCGGTTGAATCTGCCGGACAGTACTATGCCGGTTTTTATGAAAATCACATACCCTGTCCAACACTGCTGTACTCAGCGGACAAGCGTATGGAATATCTGGATTCCCTGCTGCAAGAGACCGGTGCGAAAGGCGTGATATTTGCCGGAGAGAAATTTTGTGAATATGAATATTTCGAGTTTCCGTATCTGCAGAAAAGACTGAATGACCAAGGGATTCCATCACTGTTGATTGAAATCGCCGTGGATGATGAGGATCATATTGCATCATTGAAAAACCGGATTGATGCGTTTGCGGAATTAATCGGGCAGCATCAGGGGAGAAAGTGATGGAAACCGGAAAAATCGGAGCAGGGAAGCATTTGACCCGGATTATTACCCAGGCATATATGGATCTCCATGAAAGAGCAGCAAAAGGCGCTTTTGTGGTATGGATTGCCATCAATGTTCCTGCGGAAATTTTTTTAGGATTTGAAAATGTGGTCTATGGTGTACCGGAAAGCCATGCGGCAATGAATGCGGCAAAAGGTGTCGGTGTGACCCAGTGCGTCAAGGCGGAACATCTTGGATATTCTATGGACCTTTGTTCCTATGCAAGGATCGATATCGGGTGTGTTTCGGATCATGGAAAGGATTCCCCCAGTTTCGGGCTTCCAAAGCCGGATCTGATTGTATCCAATAACAACAACTGTTCCTTGCTGACCAAGTGGTTTGATGTTCATCACCGGCAGATGGGGGTTCCCCATTTTCTGATCGATGTCCCGTTCTGTTACCAGCCCCAGAAAGAAAAAGATCGTGAATATATTGTCCGTCAATTCCAGGACCTGATTCGGGTCATTGAACAGATGTCCGGACAGAAATTCAATGTGGATCGGTTCTGCCGGGCAGTGGATCATTCCATTCAAGGGGTTGCCCTTTGGAAAAAATTTCTGGAATTTGCTGAGAACAAGCCATCGGGCATTACCGCCTTTGACTCCTTTGTCCATATGGCTCCGTTTCTGATTCTAAGAGGGGTTCCGGCATTTGAGGAACACTACAGGATTCTGGTCGAGGAAACAAAACAGCGGGTAGCAGATTGCGTTTTTCCGGTTCCGGAGGAAAAGTACCGGCTGTTCTGGGACAACATCGCACCCTGGCATCAGCTTCGGAAAATGTCTTCACGGCTGGCAGAGCTGAATGCAAATATCGTGGGCGCCTCGTATACCTCCTGTATCGGTACAAAGGAAGGCAGTTTTGATCTGTTTCCGTTTGACAATACAGATCCCATGCATTTCCTGGCCAGGACACAGAATGCCTATATCTGTCCCCATGGTCTGGAACTCAGAAAACAGGCCATGGCCGGCATTGCTCGAAAATTGAAGATTGACGGAATCATTTTTGCCGGCAATCGAAGCTGCAAACCCTATTCCATTACCCAGATGGATCAGCAGCAGTATTTTTTCCATCAGGAGAATATTCCAACCGTGATGATCGAGGTGGATCATGCGGATGCCCGGAAGTACAGTGAAGAAAACAGCTTTCTCCGCATCGAAGCGCTCCTGGAGGCGATTGATGTCAGAAGGGCTGCATGATATATCCAGACCATGGCACAGGCATTGTTGCCATGATTTTATAAAAAAAACAAAAGGATTGAAAGGGAGGAAGTTATGTCGCAAGTGGATTACAAGCTGGAAGGGAACGTTGCAGTGGTTACATTACAGGGGGGTGAAAACCGGTTCAATCCGGATTTTCTGAATGATTATCTGAATGTTCTCGATGAGATTGAAAACAAAACCGATGCAGTAACCATGGTGGTAACCTCCGGGCATGAAAAAATTTTTTCAAACGGAATCGATCTGGACTGGCTGTTTCCGATTATTCAGCAAAAAGATGTTCATCAGTCCAAATCGTTTTTTTATCTGCTGAACCGGATGTTCAAACGCACGCTTACTTTTCCGCTTATTACCATTGCTGCAATGAACGGTCATGCATTTGCAGGCGGCGCGATCTGGTCATGCGCTTTTGATTTCCGGTTCATGCGTTCGGATCGCGGCTATTTCTGTTTTCCGGAAGCCAACCTGAACATTCCTTTTCTTCCCGGAATGATCGGCCTTCTTCAAAAGGCCATTCCGCGGCAGATTATGGAGGAGATGGTCTACACCGGCATCCGGCTGACTGCCGCGCAATGTCTTGAACATCACATTGTCAAGGAAGCCTGCCTGAATGACCAGTTGATGCAGAGAACCATGATTTTTGCTTCAAGCCTGAACAAAAACCGTGCCTATATCAGGGAAATGAGACACCGATTGTACAAGGATATTATCCATGCCTTTGAGATTGAGGATGTGATCTATATTGAATCCGAAAGATTTAATGTGGGATAGCTATTGGAAGGGGAGGCATTTCTATTCCCCCCTTGAGGGGGGCATGGGGGGTGTTCTGCTTATAATATAACCATTTATGAAAACTTAACAGTATTGGCACACCCCCGCCATCAACTCTCCGATTGGCCGGAATCGTTTCACAGAATCTTTTTTCTGTTTTCAGTGCAGACTTCATTCTGGCGGGGTTTTGACGGATAATTTTTACAAATTTCGGATCTTGCTTCATATATACTGCAAGAATAGTCTCCATTGTTCCTGTTTAAGAAAATACAATCTCCGTTTTCTTTAAATTGCAGAAAATATTCTTCAACTGCTTCCCCTTTCGGGTTTGTAAACTGATCAAAAGACAATCCTGTCAGTTTTTCTATGTTATGAATTTCATTATGCGTCAGTTCTACAAAAGGGAAATTTTTACAGCATTCTGCACAGCTCATGCATATTTCACTGGATATCATGTTTTCCATGGTTTTATCATTCCTGTTTTTTATAGTAATAGGAAGGTATTTATCTTCACTTCTCAACTTCTTAAACTGTTTTTTTTACCTTGTTATTTACCATAAATTGTTTCAAGGTTTCATATGACTGAGTGCCAACCAATCTTTGTTCATTTATTAAAAATGTAGGCACTGATGAAATAAACACTTCACGCGAGCGAGACCAATCTTTATCAACTGCGTCTTTAAATGTTCTGTTGTCTATTACTTTCCGGGCATCATCTTTGGAAAGTCCTATTGATTCAGTCAGATTAATCAGGATCAATGGATCACTGATATTTTTCGAATCAACAAAATAAGCTCTGAATGCGGCATTATGGAATTCATCGCCTTTCCCATGAGCCCCTGCCCACTTTCCAACTTCCTGGGCTATACGAGTATTATACGCTCTCTTCGGATCATTTAATAGTAGATTCACCTGGCCGGCGACATTTTTTAAGTGGGCCATCATCTGTTGTATATCAATATCCCGTCCCGCCAACAGTTCATCAAATGTTAACCCACCCTCTGGAATATTGGGATGTAAGGGAAACTCTACCCATTGGATTTCAATATCAAACTCTTTTTGAAGTTTTTCAATACGCCCGGTAATGAAATAACACCAAGGTCAAATGTAGTCGGAAAATATTTCA
>CAMBQS010000126.1 GCA_945870015.1 Desulfocicer vacuolatum DSM 3385 | reverse complement strand
AGGTTCCTGGCTTGCTTCGAAGCTCCACCACAAGCTCATTGATGTCATCCAGGTCAACAGATGCTTCCAGAACCGGAACTTTCTGCTTGAAATCATCTGGTCCAAAAAGTTGAATTCCGTTTACAAAAATCAGTGCACTCGTGACACGGTGCTTATCTTTTGCATCGCCGTTTCGAATCATCAGCCTGCATTCACCTGCAGTTGCTGTAAAGGAATCTGTATAAATATTTGGAGTCCCTGCTGTTCGATCATATCTTTTTGGGCCAAACAGGGTTGTTCCAAATGCAGAGGAAGCGATCAGCAGCAAACCAGTCATCATTACCAAAAAAATAATACCTGTCTTTTTCATAATCCGCCCTTTCCGTTCATAACGATTATCCTTTTCCGTTTATCGCTTTCACATCCAGAAAAACATGAACATTCAATCACAATTGGATTCTGTTTATTCGACGATTTGATATCCATCTGTTTCCAGACAAAAAGGCTCTATAATTGATCCTTCATTCTGATTTTACCTTGTGTCTATAACATGAGAAATTGCGATAAAATTTTACTAAAATCAAAAAAATGTCAAGCTATTTTTTTAACCAGGGAAAATTCGAGGGTAAATTTTCAGTCAAAAGAGATCATGGCACTCATCGTTGCAGGAATGACGATCACCTTCACCTTTACCAACATGAATATGTTGATCTTTTATATTTCTCATGGTAACAAATTGGCTTTCTATGAACCTTACGAAGCGCAGGAAACAATCATTTGACCGACAAAAAATAAAGCAAAGAGGGGGGATTACAATGGAAGAATATCAGGTAAAAGACATCATGGTACCCATCGAAGAATACGCTACCGTATCTAAAGATGCGACCCTGTATGATGCAGTCATTGCACTGGAAAAAGCCCAACTGGATTTTGACCGCAATCATTATGCCCATAGGGCAATCCTGATTCTGGACAATAAAAGGAAACTGGTCGGAAAACTGAGCCAGCTTGATGTTCTGCGGGCCCTTGAACCCAAATACCGTGAAATGCAATCTCCTGCTGGTATGGCCCGGTATGGGTTTACGAAAAAATTTTTCCAGTCCATGATGGAACAATACCAACTCTGGGATACGTCTCTGCCCAATATCTGTAAAAAAGCGCTGGGTATCAAGGTATCTGAAATTATGACCTCCCCATCCGATGGTGAAATTATCGATGAAGATACTCCAATCGGTCAGGCAATCCATTTACTGGTCATGGGGCAGCACCAGTCTCTTCTTGTATTGAAAAAAAAGGAGATCACCGGAGTTCTCCGGCTTGTGGACGTATTTGCCGTCATATTCCACACCATCAAAGAATGTAAACTCTAATGCATAACCGGCCTTTTTGTTCGTCGGCGCCATGAGTTCCGGCTTCTGCCTGGGACAACCCGGTGAAGAAGCCGCATGGCTTGCCGTGAACGGTCTGATGATGTTTTAAAAACAACAGCGTATGGATATTGAAAACCCGAAAACCTGGCGGCGGTTTCACCCGGATCTTTGCCTGAACTGCCAGGCTGGATGCTGCACGCTGATTGTTGAAGTGACCGGAGCGGATCTGATCCGCCTTGGCCTGACCGATGAGTGGGAGGTTACCCATTCCATCAAAGGCCTGATCCGGAGATTGAAAAAAGAGGGCATCATCCGGCGCTATCATTTTAAAACCGGAATCTTTGTGCTGGAACAGAACAGCCGGGGAGACTGCATCTTCCTGGACTCCGGCCGGAACTGCCGGGTATATGAAAAAAGGCCGACCGTATGCCGGAAACATCCGGAAGAGATCGGGCCGCGGCCGGGGTATTGTTCCTATTCCCCTGTTGGATGATCCAGGGATCTTGGTGTATCAGAACTCCTTTTTGACATTTTCCAGTGTCTGTTCGACAAGAACTCTGATTTCAGCGAGCCTTTCTTTGGTCATGGCTTCAAAGCGCAGCACCAGTGCCGGCTGGGTATTGGATGCACGCACCAATCCCCACCCGTCATCAAACAGAATCCTTACACCATCAATGTCAATGACATCATATTTTTCCCGAAAAATTTGGGTGACTTTTTGGACTACCTGAAATTTGATACTGTCCGGACAATCCACCCGGATCTCCGGTGTATTGAATGTCTTTGGAACATCCGCCAGCAGTTCGGTTATGGTTTTCCCGCTGTCTGACAAAATTTCCAGAAGCCGGCAGGAAGCATAGATCGCATCATCATATCCAAAATACCGGTCTGCGAAAAAAATATGGCCGCTCATTTCACCGGCCAGTTCCGCTTTTTCCTCTTTCATTTTTTTCTTGATCAGGGAATGCCCGGTCTTCCACATGATTGCGTTGCCGCCGTGCTTCCGGATATCATCGTACATGGTCTTGGAGCATTTGACCTCTGAAATAAAGGTTGCGCCGGGTTTCCGGGAGAGTATTTCCCTGGAAAAAATGATCATCAACTGATCCCCGTAAACCAGATTGCCTGTTTTATCCACCACCCCGATCCGGTCCGAATCCCCATCATACCCGATTCCAAGATCAAGCCCCTTTTCCTTTACCAGCGCGACCAGGTCCTTCATGTTTTTTGCAACCGTCGGATCTGCTTCATGGTTCGGGAATGTGCCATCCATATCACAGTATAATTCATGAACTTCACAGTTCAACTTCCTCAGAATCGGAACCGCAACCACCCCGCCGGTTCCGTTCCCTGCATCAATACCGACTCTCATGGGCCGGCGGATATGGATATTGGAGACCACATAATCATGATAGGCTGCAATCACATCCTGAGAAACCCTTTTCCCTCCGCCCTCGACAAACTGTTGTTTCTCAATCATCTGCCGGATGGTCTGAATATCCTCACCATGGACGGAATCCAAATCCAGACAGATTTTGAAACCATTATATTCCGGAGGATTATGGCTGGCTGTCACCATCACGCCACCCTGTGTTGCAAGATGCTGAATCGAAAAATAAAAAACCGGAGTCGGACAGATCCCGATATCGATCACATCACATCCAACAGACAGCAGGCCCTGAATTATTTTTTCACTATACTGATCCGAGGTTACCCTGCAGTCACGTCCGACGGAAAGCCTGGTATGGCCGCGGGTAGCCAGAAAGCTCCCGACTGCCTTTCCAATAAGAACGACATCCTCGCCTGTGATATCTTCCCCGGCAATGCCGCGTATATCATACTCTCTGAATATTTCAGGATTCATACTCCATTTTCTCCTTAATGCGATAACAGAAGATTAGAATCAAAAACTGCGTATCCTTCTACTGACCCTGTCCATGGGCCATGACCGATGCAGTGTCGGCCCTGGATATTTTTTTTCTTTAACTACTTATACCAAAACCTTACTCATTTTTAAAATAGATCGGAATGTGTTCCTGTACGTTCGAAAACAACGCGATCAGATCCGACTAAGTAGATCAGCAACCAATCAGATTCAATGTGACATTCTCGACGGCCCGTCCAGTTGCCGATCAACTTATGGTCCTGGTGAATGGCGTCGAGGGGTTCTTCCGCCACTATGGAACGGATGATTATCTTCAATTTTTCAAGGTTTTTCCCTCGCTTTTTCATCCGCTTCGCATCGCGCTCAAACTGTCTTGTGTATGCTGGTGTAAGCATCAGATACCTAGCTTCTTGAACATATCGTCCGTGTCCTTACAAATAACCACATCACGCCCGGCATCTGTATTGGAAAATGTCTTACGCGTAATCTCATTTGGAATAGCTACATCGAAAGGAAGCCCTTTTTTCAATTCGACCTGTTTATAAAACAGGGTTATTGCCTGGGTTGTGGTTAACCCAAGCTGCTGAAAAATATGCTCCGCTTTGCTCTTTAATTCGGGTTCGATTCGAGCTCTGATCGTAAATGTCTTACCCATGTTCGACCTCCATTTAATTTTGTATTAATGTAGCTCAAATGGGGTACGTTGTCAATGAGGTATTAAATCAAGTTCAGGGATATCCATATTTAATTATTGACAATAGATAAACTGTTACCCCATAACCGATATAGATCCAGCTCATTTACTTCGACAGCTTGGGATTGTTTCGATGACGGTCATGGTCGCGATTGCTTTTTTTCTCCAAATTCTTTTGAATGGCCTGGGTCAGGTCAATATTGGTCTGATTGGCGATACATCCGATCACAAAAAGCACGTCCGCAAGCTCATCCGCCAGATCCGGACGGCTGTCTCTGTTTTTAAAACTCTGATCCCCGTAAATCCGGGTCATGATTCTGGCCACCTCTCCTACCTCTTCCATCAGGATACCAAGGTTCGTGAGTTCGGAAAAATAGCGTACACCAATATCTTTGACCCACAGATCTATTACATTCTGATATTCTTTTATGGTCAGTTCTTTCTTCATTGTACACCTTCCTCAATAGCGTTTCCTTACCCCTTGATGACCACAAGCGGTCTGAGCTTTGCCACTTTTCGGGATATTCCCGCTCCATGAACCACGGCTACCACATCGGTGATGTCTTTGTAGGCTTCCGGCATCTCTTCTGCCAGGGTGGAGCGGCCGGTCCATCGCACGATAATCCCTTTTCCAGCCAATTCGTTCTGAATGGCCCTGCCGCGGCTGGCTTTTTTGGCTGCATTCCGGCTCAGCACTCTTCCTGCACCATGGCAGGTGGAACCGAATGTTTCCGTCATGGCCTTTTCCGTACCCGCCAGAATATAGGATGCGGTACCCATATCTCCGGGGATCAGAATCGGCTGGCCGGTAGTACGATACTCCTCCGGTAGAGATGGATGACCCGGAGGAAATGACCGTGTTGCACCTTTTCGATGAACGCACAGCCATGTTTTCCGGTTTTCAACCATATGTTCTTCCTTCTTTGCGATATTGTGGCAGACATCATACAAGAGCTGCATGGACAGGGTGTTCGGGCTGATCCCCAGGGTTTTCATGATCAATGATTCCGCCCGGTGCATCATGATCTGCCGGTTTGCCCAGGCATAATTGGCTGCACAGGCCATGGCGCTTAAATATCGCTGGCCCTGAACCGACTGGATCATGGCATATGCCAGTTGCCGGTCCGGCAGCGGATAACCCGACTTTCTTGCATGCCGGGTCAAATCCGCCAGAAAATCATCGCAGATCTGATATCCAAGTCCGCGCGACCCGGAATGAATCATCATGGTGATCTGGCCGGGAAACAGACTAAATTTTGCAGCAGTATCCAGATCAAAAATCTCTTCAACTACCCCCAGTTCCAGAAAATGATTCCCGGACCCAAGGGTGCCAAGCTGCTGTGTTCCTCTTTCCAGCGCACGCTCGCTTACCGCTTCCGGGTCTGCATTTTCCATACAGCCCTGGTCTTCTGTTCTGCGGATATCCAAATCTTCCCCGAATCCATTGGAAGCCGCCCATTGACTCCCCTGTCCCAAAACCTTCTTTACTTCTTTTTTGGAAAGCTTGATCGATCCGGTTGAACCTACTCCCGACGGAGTCCCATGGTACAACGCATCGGCAAGATCTTCCAGTCTGGATTGAACATCATCCACATGCAGGCTGCTGGTTGCGAGCCGTACCCCGCAATTGATATCATAGCCCACACCTCCTGGTGAAACAACTCCTTCCTTCCAGTCAAAAGCAGCCACACCGCCGATCGGAAATCCATATCCCCAGTGGATATCCGGCATGGCAAGGGAGGCGGATACAATCCCCGGAAGCTCGGCAACGTTTGCCACCTGCTTACAGGCCTCTTCCTTTGAAACGCTGTCGATCATGGATGAACTGGAATAGATTCTTCCCGGCACATTCATCCGGCCTGTTTTTGGAATCTCCCATAAGTAGTCATTTTTTCTGATCAATTCCATTATATTGCTCCCTTCATCATACATCCAGAATAAAATTGGCAAACCATCCATCCTGATTCTGGTTCACTTCCAGTTGGTGATAGGTAACGGCCTTGATCTCATTTTTGATTTCATGTCTGTCCCTGTCATAGAGATCATAGGTGATATCCGCCTTCAGCCGGAATTCGGTAACTTCTTTCACAGATGCCTGTTTGACGATCATTCCCTTCCCGTTCCAGAGGTATAAAATCTCACGGAGCCAGTTCACCATCAGATCGTTCCGGTCATCTCCGGTTATGGATATCGATTTTGAATGCGTTCCCTGGAGAATACCAATATCTGTAATCAGATCGGATATGGCAAAAGCGGCATTTTCAAAAAGCTGTTCCGGATTTTTTCCAAACGCCTGAATCCCGAAATCAGCGGTATGGTCTGTGAATCGATATTGTAAAGATTTTACCATGTGATCATAGAATACCCTTGAATATTCGATGGGTCAAGATCAAGTTTCTGCAATGTTGCTGCAATGATTGTGGACTCCGGATAAAAATCAAGCATAAAAATTACCGGTGGCTATAAGGAACACCCTGCACTGAAATGATTAAATTGTTTACATCCGGTAAGGCGATATGATACACTTAGTCTAAATTTATAAACAATCTCTCCAGAACTGAATTCACGAGGTACTCTTACCTATGACCAAACCAGACGCTAAAATTGTTGAAAAAATCAAAAATGATATCAGTCTGCTTTTCCGTCATACGGATGTAAAGCATGAGGCCATCCGTGAGCTTGCCGACCTGTATTTTCAGCGCGAGGTATCCAGACAGACAACCCGCATGACGAATGCGGCATCTGCCGGAATCATCCCTGAATCTGAAGAGGTGGATGAGGGTTCATACCATCCGGTAGACCTGGACACCCTGTTACGAACGCAGATCAAACTTCCGTCCCTTCCTCTCATATTCAGCCAGATTATGGATCTGATGAGTGATCCGGACAGCAGCGCCAATGACTTTGCCAAAGTGATCGGCAATGATCCGGCTCTTACAGCAAAACTGCTGAAAATCGTGAACACGGCTTTTTATGGATACCGGTCTCAGATTGACACCATCTCTCATGCGGTCATGATCATCGGAACCAGTGAACTGTATGCATTGTGCCTCAGCACTTCGGTTCTGACCCTGTTTAAGGATATCCCCTCCATCCTTGTGGACATGACCTCTTTCTGGAAGCACAGTATCGGCTGCGGAATGATTGCCAGAAAAATTGCCGCCCGAAAAGGAGAAACAAACCGGGAACGGTTTTTCGTTGCCGGTCTGCTCCATGATATCGGACGGCTGATCATCTATAACAACCTGCCGAATCAGGCACATCAGGCGATCGCTTATGCTGCACATCACAAGGAGCTGCTGTATAATGCGGAAACCAGGGTATTGGGCTTTGATCATGCCAAAATCGGTGGCAGGATACTGGATAAATGGAAACTCCCGGTAAAGCTGGCGGACGTGGTCCGGTTTCACCATCATCCGGAAAACGCACCGGAACCTTTTGATATCGATACAGCCATCATCCATCTTTCCGATATCATACTGAATGCGTTGCAACTGGGGACAAGCGGCGAACATCTTGTACCCCCGCTGAATCCGGCTGCCTGGAAAATGATTGGCCTGTCTGTGGAGATGCTGCCTGAAATCATTCAGGAAACAGAGTCCCAGATTGAGGAAATCAGCAACATCCTGATTCCCCGGAAGCAGAGTAATCAGTCCCGTCGATATTATTAATCCTGAAATCCCATCCGGTTGACGCGGAAACCGGACGGGAGAAAGCTAAAACCGGTATCGAACTCCAAACCGGGTATTGATCGATTCCGGACCGATCACCCGTTTGTTGGTCAGATACATCTGGCCGCCATTGGAAAAATGCTCGAAACTGACCTCTGAAAAAATGGTCCAGCGGTCGCTCACGTCCATATCGATTCCACCTCCTCCGGTAAAACTGAATGCATACAGGGTTCCCCCCTCGACGATCAGTTCATCGGTAAAGGAGATGCCGAATCCAAGATGCAGGTTAGGTCGGATGGACGAATCCGGCAGAAAAACCCATCTCCGGATACCCAGAAATACGGCCTGCTTGTGGTCAAGTTTTGTTGAGTACGGGCCTTCCGGTTCTTCTGCCTTTTTTTCATCCGATACCTGATCTTCACTCAGCGGTATGGTTCCCCAGAGGGTGGCATACCGGAACTCTGCCCGGAAGGTATGTTCAATATTCAACCCCAGGGAAAACAGAGGTTCAATTTCCCGCTCATAAAAGATACCAAACTGAGAATTCCGGTATCCATAATATTCCCGGTCGCTCCAGATATGATGACTTCTGCCCCAGGAGCCGTTCATTCCAATCCATCTTTTTCCCGTTGTTTCTCCGGTTGGTTCTGTCTTTTTGTCTGAACCAGCCTGCGATACTCCGATCCCGGTAAAACCGGACCACATCAACGCAGACAGAATGAATGTAAAAAAAACAATTCTAAAACAATTCTTCAAATCCATATCCATGCTTTCCGCTCTCTTTTCCTGAATCAAGGGCCTGCATCTATAAAGTAACCCATTTCAAATGACGAAATATTCCGTAAACCAAGTGGCAATCCATACTTGAAATTGAAAGATGCGTCAAGCAGGGCATGAAATTCATCCAGGGTTCTGCATCCGGGAAGCCATCACCTTGACCTGTCCTGTTCTTCATTATCCGTGAAATACCGGTCCAGAAAAAAACAATCGCAGACAGGAAGAAAATCCGGAATATTGTACCATTTTTCTTTGGCCCACACGAGAAACCGATTCCGGTATTGCGGATATCGAAACCTTTTTCCAAGCGTAACCGGAAAAGCCTGATCTCTTACCGTAAGGGTATCAATCGTCACTTGGTCAAAATAATCGTGATAATCCTCGGTTGTGGAAAAGATCAGGATATCCCTGCCATCATACTCCCGAAAATCATTCAACTTG
>CAMBQS010000125.1 GCA_945870015.1 Desulfocicer vacuolatum DSM 3385 | reverse complement strand
AAGGGAGTCAATTTCAAAAATCCGTTGTTGTCATTCCGGCGAAGGCCGGAATCCAGAGAAGTGAAGTGCTATCCAGTATTTTCAATTCTTTTCTGGACACCGGCCTTCGCCGGTGTGGCGGTTTTTCATCGTTTTGAAATTAGCTCTTATGTAACCGGTATTCCTTTCACGCTTTCTTTGATACAAAAGTGTATCATACGGCGGAATGAAACACATATCAAACCAAACTTTCTGTATCGTAGGCATAGTATCGTATAATTTCCTGTAAGGTTACTCTTTTTTTTCTCTGCCGGAGGGCGCTCCGGCACTGATGATACAGGGAAAGTCTCCCCATTCATCCAGGCTCTCCTTCACAACAGATTGGTATGAATAATATTTTTGTTGGTCAAATGATTTGGCATGCATTTTGAAGAATGTTCTGAAAAGGGCTAATGAAAGTCTAATAACCATCTGTTAACCAACAATCATCCAAAAAGGGAGGAAAAGAATGGCGAGATTAAAAGGAACCCAGACAGAAAAAAATATTCTGACTGCTTTTGCAGGGGAATCACAGGCAAGAAACCGATATACCTATTTTGCCGGCAAGGCCAAAAAGGAAGGGTTTGTTCAGATGGCCCATATATTTGAAGAAACCGCTGATCAGGAAAAGGAACACGCCAAGAGGCTGTTCAAGCTTTTAGAGGGAGGCGAGGTGGAGATAATGGCAGCCTTTCCAGCCGGTGTGATCGGTACCACCCTTGAGAACCTGAAGGCTTCCGCAGCCGGAGAAAACTATGAACATACTGAAATGTATCCTGGATTTGCCGAGACAGCCCGCAAAGAAGGGTTTCAGGATATCGCGATGATTTTTGAAGCCATTGCCGTTGCTGAAAAGCAGCATGAGAACCGTTACAACCGTCTGGCAGCAAATATCGCCGGCGGCAAGGTATTTAAGAAAGATAAAGCCGTAACGTGGAGATGCCGGAACTGCGGCTATCTGCATGAGGGAGACTCAGCTCCCGGAGCCTGTCCGGCATGTGCCCACCCTCAGACTTATTTTGAGCTGCTGGGTGAAAACTACTAACCCGGTGCTTTTCAACTTTTTGGAAGCATTCTATAATCAAAGGAGGTATCATCATGGCCAGTTGGAAATGTTCAAATTGTGGATATACCCTTGAAAAAGAGGTTCCACCGGAAGAGTGTCCATCCTGTAAACAAAAATGTGAGTTCCTGGATAACACCTGCTATACACCGGACTGCGCAGCGCCTGGTGTGGATGAACGGATTTAATGGAGGATTTTGATATTATGAGTAAAGCATTGATTGTATACGCTTCTAGAGCAGGGGAAACCCGGAAAATCGGCGAATTGATTGCAGAAGGGCTTCGGTTTTCGGCAATCGAGGTGCAGGTTACATCCGCAAAGGATATCAAAAAAATGGATGATCTGGCTGGTTTTGACGCCTATATTTTTGGCTCGGCCACCTATCATGGAGAGATGATGGAGAGCATGAAAACGCTTCTGTTTCTGGCTGAAAAGGCAGGGCTTGAAAAGAAAACAGGAGGGGCTTTCGGTGCTTTCGGGTGGAGCGGGGAAGCTCCGGACCGGATCTATGAAACCATGAAAAATATTTTCCAAATGGATATGGCGGGTGTGCCCCTGCGGTTAAAATCCAGCAGCCTTGGCGGCGGGTTTAAAATGGCACAGGATTATGGCCGGGAAATCGCCAAAAAGATGGAGAAATAGAATGAAAAACAGGATGGTTTTTTTGATTGCGGGAATACTTGTTTTTTCATCTTTTGTAAACGCGGATCAAAACAAAGGTCCTGAGACGATCGTTCTGGATGGCGGGTCAAAGGGGAAGATTGCGCTTCCCCACCTGACCCATCAGAATATGTTGAAGGATTGCAATGCCTGCCATTCGACTTTCCCGCAAAAAACAGGATCTATTCAAGCCCTGAAGGCAGAAGGAAAGCTGGAAAACAAATTTGTGATGAACAATCTTTGCATTGCCTGCCACAGGGCTGAAAAAAAGGCTGGAAAGCCATCCGGCCCGATTTCGTGTTCAGGTTGTCATGGCAATTAACCAATGTAGTATCAGATGAGGATATCATGCTTGTACTTGGACTTCAGGGCAGTCCCAGAAAAAAAGGGAGCACAGATTATCTGCTTTCCTCTTTTTTTAAGGAGATAGATAAAAAAGGTGTGGAGTCAAAAATTGTGGATATCTGCCGCAAAAATATCAAACCGTGCAAGGGATGCGGCTATTGTGAGAAGCATGGGTTCTGCATCACCCAGGATGATGACATGGCCCTTGAGATGTATTCCCTGGTTCGTGAGGCAGATGTGATCGTGGCGGCTACGCCCATCTATTTTTACCATGCATCTGCACAGATGAAAGGTTTTATCGACCGGTGCCAGGCCCTCTGGTCCCGGAAATACCGTTTCAGGGTGTCAGACCCGGGAGGTAAAACCAGGAAAGGGTTTCTTCTTTCACCTGCGGCCACAAAAGGGGTAAATCTGTTTGAAGGGCTCGAATTTACTATGAAATATTTTTTTGATGCCCTGAATGCAGAATATTGCGGAGGGCTTACATACAGGGCAATCGAAAAACCGGATGATTTTAAAAATGTTTCATCTCTTCAGGAAGATATTGCAAGGAGTGTGGACAAACTGATTTCACCCTTTTCCAACCGGAAAAAATTATTGTTTGCCTGCCGGGAGAATGCATGCAGAAGCCAGATGGCAAGCGCATTTGCGCAATATTACGGGGGAGAGAAAGTGGAGGCGCTCCGGGGCGGGAGTACTCCGGTTGTGAAAATCAATCCCATGATGGAAGAGGTCATGGCTGAAAAGGGAATTGATATGGCCTTTCGGAGGCCGCAATCCATTGATGCTGCAATTGCAAAGGGCAAACCCGATCTGATTGTAACCATGGGATGCGGTGAAGCCTGCCCATTTGTTCCCGGGGCGGAAAGAGTGGATTGGAATCTGCCGGACCCATCGGGAAAGGATTTATCTTTCATGAGAGATGTCCGGGACAGGATTGAGGAACAAATCTTGACTTTACTGGGAAAGTTTTGAAGATGAAAAAACCCGCAGTTGAAATGGGGGATTGTGTTCTATGCGAAATCTGTGTGGAAGTCTGCCCCCAGGTATTTACCTTGAATGATCTGGGGTATGTGGCGATTTCCGACCTTGAAACCTATCCGGAAGCGTGTGTGGACGAGGCTCTTCGGAATTGTCCGGCAAAGTGCATCTCATGGGAAGAGTAATCTTGCCGTAGGAAAAAGGTCATGACTGATCATCAGCCTCCGTGCGCTTATTGATTTGATGCGGTTTCGAAAACTGAAAATACAGGTTCGTGAGCTGCTGGAAAGAGATGATTTTCCTGCGGCTTTAGAGGAGATCATCAACCTTCCGTCCGTGCAGGTAGTCAATCCGCTGTTCTCTTTTTTTTACGCCGGCAATGAACGGATAAAATGGCGTGCCGTAACTGCCATGGGTCGTGTGGTTTCCATGATGGCGATCCAATATCAGAAAGAACCCGCGCGTGTGGTCATGCGCCGACTGATCTGGAATCTGAATGATGAATCCGGGGGCATTGGATGGGGATCACCTGAGGCCATGGGGGAAATCATGGCTCAGAGCAAAGAGATGGCAGATGAATACCATCGTCTTTTGCTTTCCTATATCATGCCGCATGGTAACTATATTGAACATCCCCTTCTTCAAAGAGGGGTTCTCTGGGGAATCGGGCAGCTTGCCCATGCAAAACCCGGTCTGGTTCAATCATCCATTGACTACCTGATTCCGTTTATGACCTCTCCGGATCCATTTCATCGCGGCCTGGCCTCCTGGATCAGTGCCTGTTATGATCATGAGCCGACAAACAAGCTGCTGATTCAAAACAGGCAGGATCACTCTGTGGTTACCTTCTATCAGAACAGTCAACTGAATGAGGTAACGGTTTCGTTCATGGCATCACGGAATCATTCCAGTTAGTCACCTTGTTGAGCCATATGGTCATCATAAATGGTTTCAAGGATATTTTTATGTTTGGCCTCTTCCTGGCAAAGCATCTTGAATATTTTTTTTGTACTCTCATCATCTGCTTTTGCAACCAGCTCGTTGTATAATTGCAGCGCTTTTTCTTCACGCTTCATGGCCAGCCGCAAGGTATCTGTGAACGGCATCCCTTTTTCATAAATGATATCAACAGTATAATTGCTTCGTTTTAAATCCGGTATCCATTTAAACTTGTAGTCATCCAGGGATTCCCTGTTTTCCTTGAAATTGATCAGAAGCTTTTCATGTTTTTTTTCTTCATCTGCAAATTCTTTCAGAACCGATTTTGCACTTGAAAAGGTTTCTTCCTTGCTTAATCCTGTGTAAAATGCCACGGCTTCTCTTTCATTTTCAATCGCAAAATCCAATATGTCATCCATTGATTCAAATTTCATAATCTCTCTCCTATGCTTGTTATTCTGATTTGTACGATAATTTGAAGTCTATACAGTTCTGAGCAGATATCTGATCATATATGGATCATATCTTATTCATTGTGTCAATCAAAAGGATTACAGAACTCGCAATACAATACACTTCAGGTAATACGTTTCCGGAACAGAGATCAAAACCGGGTGGTCGCGTCCCTGCATCCGTTTTTCAATGACCTGTACCGACCGTCCCGCATCCTTTGCAGCTTCTTTCAATATCTCCAGAAATTGTGCTTCTCCCACATGATAGGAACAGGAACAGGTGAGGAGTATCCCGCCCGGGTTTAAAATTTTCATGGCACGCAGATTGATTTCCTTGTATCCGCGTATGGCCGGTTCGATCGCTGCCCGGTTTTTGGCAAAGGCAGGCGGGTCCAATACAATTGTATCAAAGCGTTCGCCGGCATCTTCAAAATCGTTTAGTTTGTCAAAGACATTGCCTTCCAGGAATTCAACATTCTCCATTTCATTCAAAGCTGCATTCCGGCGGGCCCGGTCCAGGGCAGGTGCGGAAATATCGATTGCAGTCACGGTTTCACAAATTTTTGCAAGGTGAAGAGCAAAAGAGCCGTTAAAGCTGAAACAGTCCAGTCCGCGTCCATGGGCATAGCGCATGGCCGCAGCCCGGTTTTCGCGTTGATCCAGAAATGCTCCTGTTTTTTGACCCTGGATAAGATCAACGGCAAAGCGGATTCCATTTTCCTCGATGAGGATTTCGCCCAGATCATCCGGGTTGCCATGGAGCAGGCCCGCGGTCATCGGGAGGTGTTCAAGCAGGCGAACCCTGGCATCGTTTCGTTCAACGATCAGGCGCGGTTGAAACGCTTCATTGAGCAGTTCGACCCACATCGGCTTTAACAGATCCATTCCACGCGTAAGGGTCTGGATGGAAAAACAATCTGCATACCGGTCGATGATGAGTCCCGGAAGCAGGTCACCCTCGGAATGAACCAGTCGAAATGCATTTGTATTGTTCGTGATCTGTCTGCGCCATCGAGTGGCGGATTCCAATCGGCTTCGCCAAAAATTTCGATTGATTGCATCTTCTTTTTGAGATAATATCCGTAGAGAGATTTCAGATTCTTCATGATAATGGGCCATTGCAAGAAACCGGCCCCGATAATCCAGTACGCGGACGACGGATCCGCTGTCAACATCCGGTTTGCCGGTCAGGTCACTTCGATAGATCCATAAATGGCCGTTCTGTGCCCTTGCCGTGCCTTTTGCACTCAGAACCGCATCTTTTGTATTTCCCGGCCGGTGGCGGGGCAGGTTTTTTTTGGAGCCTTTCGACATATAAGTAATTCCAGCAGGGAATGTAACTCAACACATGGTTCAATCATGAATGAGTCAGGTTAATGATCAAGAATATTTCAAAAGTCTATCACGGTACCGAATCGAACACCGGTGAAAGGGATATGACTTTGTTTTTTATTTGATTTTAAAACATAAGTGAAAGATTTTTTTGTGTCAACAACATTGTTTTTTTACAGCATTGTTCATGCCGTGTGAAATGAATGATACCCTCTTTCGGGGGCTGGTCAGATCATGGCATGTTTTTTGATATGGTTCATCTTACATGGTATCGAAAATGGTGCTGGTTAAAATGCCATTGAAAATAAAAAAAAGAAATACAGGGAGGGGGAGCCATGACAATTGATCGAATTGTTTTAGCCTTTGCAGGAAGTATGATATTAATCAGTCTGCTTTTTTCCCAGCTTCATAGCATGTACTGGCTTTGGTTTACAGCATTTGTCGGAGCCAATTTACTGCAATCCTCTTTTACCGGATTCTGCCCCCTGGCAAAAATTCTCAAGCTTTTGGGGATTCAACCTGGACAGGCTTTCCGGTAAATAATACGTGCAGGCTGATTTGTTTCACTGTTTTGAATTTGCGTTATTGAAAACAGGTGTTCGATGATACACTTCTGTTTCAGAAAAACGAAACATGCAGATCAATAGAAAAAAGGGGCAAGTCGAATTACAAAAAATAACCATCATAGAATAAGGAGTAAGAACCATGACTGATAAAACACATTGTCCGGGATTCGAGCAGAATAAGAGTTTGAAAACAGTTGTTTGTAAATGTCCTGACTGCGGTACAAAGGTTGAGGTGTTTTCCGATGAACTTGACCGCCTGAAAAAATGCAGCGGCTGCGGCAGGGAGATCGATCCCGGCCAATGCAAAATTGATGGCCGCGTCTGAAAAGATCTTCAATGGTATCTGAACGGGCTGTAATCCGAATGAGTTTTAAAATTTAAGAAGGAGATCAATATGGATGTCGTGTTCCTGTCAAGGCTGCAATTTGCTGCTGCAACAATGTTTCACTTCCTTTTTGTACCTCTGACACTCGGGCTGTCTATCATCGTCGCCTATATGGAAACGAAATATGTAAAAACCGGCGATGAGACCTATCTGAAAATGACAAAGTTCTGGGGCAAGATTTTTTTAGTAAATTTTGCATTGGGCGTTGTCACGGGAATTACGCTGGAATTTCAGTTCGGAACCAACTGGTCCCGGTATTCAGCCTTTGTCGGTGATATTTTCGGTTCCTTGCTGGCCATCGAAGCATCCGTAGCCTTTTTTCTGGAATCCACACTCATTGGCGTATGGATTTTCGGCTGGAAGAAAATATCAGCCAAAGCCCATGCAACTGTCATGTGGCTGGTGGCTGCAGCCGGAAATCTTTCCGCCATCTGGATTCTGTTTGCCAATGGATGGATGCAGCATCCAGTCGGATATACCATACGAAATGGCCGTGCGGAATTGACGGATTTCATGGCGGTTGTGACCAATAAATTTGCCATCCTTGAATTCTTCCATACCGTAGGTGCCAGTATCCTGCTGAGTGCTTTTTTTGTCATGGGAGTCAGCGCCTATCATCTTCTAAAGAAACAGCATATTGATTTTTTTACAAGGTCGTTTCGTATTGGACTTGTCCTCGGGATTTTCTTTTCGATTTTTGTTGCAGTTGAAGGAGATGTTCACGGGGTTCATGTTTCAGAAGTTCAGCCGGTCAAGCTCGCAGCTATGGAGTCTCACTGGGAAACAGCACGAAGGGCGCCACTTCATCTGATTGCCTTTCCGGATGAAGAGAATGAAAGAAACAGTATTGAGATCGGTTCCATACCGGGGATATTGAGTTTTCTGGGATACCATGATTTTAATGCAGAGGTCAGGGGTCTCCGGGATTTTCCAAAAGATGAAAGACCGCCGGTTCTGCTCACTTTCCTTTCCTTCCGAATCATGGTGTTTCTGGGAACTTTTTTTATCCTGATCACGATTGTAGGGTGGTTCAAACGGAATCGCCTGGTAGAAAGCCCGTTATACCTGAAAATCATGCTCTGGTCGATTCCTTTGCCCTATATTGCCATTCAGGCCGGGTGGGTTCTGGCTGAGGTTGGCCGTCAACCCTGGATTGTCTATGGCCTTATGAAAACCAGTGAGGCAGCATCACCCATTGCAGGGGCTCAGGTACTGACAACCCTGATCGGTTTTTTTCTGATCTATGGACTTTTAGGCGCAGTGGGGTTTTATCTGATCGTTGAAAAAGCAAGAAAAGGACCGGAAGGCATTGCTTAATTGAAATCTTACTGATTTTTGTCCGGACAAACAATTTCTCGATAAAACGAATTTTGCAGGGGGATCAATGGAACTTCAGACAATATGGTTTTTTTTATGGGGCCTTTTATGGGCGGTTTTCTTTATGACGGACGGATTTGATTTCGGGGTTGGCATGCTCTATCCGTTTCTGGGCAGATCAGAACAGGACAAACGGGTGATGTTGAATTCCGTAGGGCCCCTCTGGGATGGCAATGAAGTGTGGCTGATTACGGCGGGTGGCGTGACGTTTGCGGCCTTCCCACAGGTTTACGCGGTCATGTTCTCCTCACTTTATACGGCACTGATGCTGATCCTGTTTGCGCTGATCATCCGGGGTGTGTCGTTTGAGTTCCGCGGAAAGGTGGACAACCCCAAATGGCGGAAAGTCTGGGATACGACACTGTTTGTCGGCAGCTTTGTTCCGGCGCTTCTCTTTGGCGTGGCATTTGCCAACATTTTCCAGGGAATTCCTATTGACGGAGAGGGAATCTTACAGGGGAACCTGTTTACCCTGCTGAATCCATACGGGCTTCTCGGAGGCGTTCTTTTTGTGCTTCTTTTCCTGGAACATGGTGCAATCTGGCTTGCCGTCCGGTCTGAGGGTGAATTTCAGGAACGGTCTTCAAGGGTCGCCGGGAATATATGGCCGGTACTTCTGGTGGTTGCGGTTGTTTTTCTGGCAGCTTCCTGGTTCATGACCCCTTTGTATCATAACTATATGGCTCATCCGATTCTTTTCCTGGAGATTCTGGTGAC
>CAMBQS010000124.1 GCA_945870015.1 Desulfocicer vacuolatum DSM 3385 | reverse complement strand
ATATCCAGTCCGTAACTCCCGGAATCCACATCTCCGAAACCGAATTTGGCATCGTCCCCGAGTGCGGCGTCTTCCCGTATCATTTGTTGGGTATAGGTTTGATAGCCGGCGGCGATGGTGTATTTCCCTTTTGAACCGAACGCGCCGTTGTATCCGGCCTGGCCCATGTAAAGCATGGCCGTATCATCACTGTACACATACTTGGCTGCATAAGCGCCGCCCGTTGCGAATATTCCTTCTTTGGGGTTGTATGCCAGGGTGAGACCGACAGGTCTTACATCACCGTCCCACATCACCCATGCGGTTTTGTAAGGATTGGGCTGCTGACCCAGGGTGGCACTGAAAGCATTTTTTTTATGCTTTGCGTAAACATAGTCAAGCATGATGCCCTCGGTTTCGAAAGGTTTGGCTTCACTCCATGTCGTATTGGTGCTGGTCGGTGTGTCGTCACCTGTTGCGAGTCCTGCGCCTACCTGCCAGTTCTCTTCTTCATTATCCCAGAGAAATCCCAGACGGAAACGGCTGCGGAAACGGTCACGGGTTGTATCCTCCCCGTTTCCAGGTTTCTTATCTTTGTTCAACAATTCATAGCGGACACGAAGGTCGCCGTCCACTTGAATCCGGTCGATCAGATCGTTTCCTGAAGCAAACAATCCCTTCCCGCCGGCATCTTTTTCGGTCTTGGAATCTTTGAGCGCATCAATCTGCGTCTGCTGGCTTGAAACCGTTGATCGAAGATCGTTAATCTCTTTTATAATGTCCTCATTACTTTTCCCTTCGGCGGCCAGAGAAGCGACGGGTATGGCCGCACAAAAACCAACCATCGCTATCATTGACAACAGCTTGTTCATTTTTTTCTTCATCGGTTATCCTTTCTTTTAGCAGTTATAAAACACATCTCGAATAAACATACGCCCTCTAACAGGATTTTATTCACGAATTGACATTTTACATCCTGAATACCGGGGTAAATTATTTCAAATTTATTAGATTCAGATTACAATCATGTTAGAATTTTGTTAAGTTTTTCTGAGGTCAAAAAATATTCCTAACAAATCCCATGCCGAAAACATCCTAATTTTTCAAGCTTCTCAACCAGCATACTACATAACGCATGCAAAATGCTGAATGAAAATTTGGTGTTGACAGTATATGCGTTATTAGTGTAACAATGTTACAAGAAATAAGTAAATCGAGGTGGCTGTTGATTTTAAAATTAGTTTTTTCAATTAGTTATTTATTTTTTTTCTAAAAAACGATATTCTGTATTGGGAAAATCGGTATATTTAATACGGTATATAATTTAATATTTTAAAATAGTTAATCTGATAGAGAGTTCTATGGCCGGGAATGAAAATCAAAGAAGTAAAACAATGTTTCAGGATTTAAAGCCTGAGGTTTATGAACGGCTTGAAAAGGCGGTTGAAGAAATTTTTTCCAGTTCGGATTTTCATAAGGCGAGCATGCGTGATGTAGCCCGTAAGGCTGGAGTGAGTTTCAGCACGATTTATCAATACTATGGAAGCAAGGAGAATCTTCTTTTTTCCTTTGTGGATAAATGGCTTGGAATGCTTACGGAGCGAATTATTGATCATTTGCAGGGTATTGAGGACCTGAAGGAAAAAATGAGGAAGGTGTTGTGGGTGCAGATTAATTATTATGAAAAACATCCCGGCCTGGCAAAAATTCTGTTTATGACACTTCCCATGAAGACCTGGATGGCGGATAGAACCTTTCAGCAAAAAAAGATGATCAATTTGTATCTGGACGTATTAAAAAAAGGGCAGAAAGAGGGGATTCTGAATTCAAATGTTCGTGCTGGAATCCTTCTTGATTTTATGTTGGGCTTTGTTCAAAGATCTTTTTTTATGTGGGTATCGCGAGGGCAGAAGGAGAGCCCTTCTGAACAGGCCAACCTCCTGTTTGAAATGGTCTGGCGGGCGATTTCAAATCCAGGGTATGAATCAGAAAAATAATATAGATTAAGGAGTAATAATCATGTCTGAACATCCGAAAAAAAAAGAGTGGATAGCATTGGCGACCAAAGAGCTCAAGGGAAAATCTGTGGATATACTGGACTGGGTGACTCCCGAAGGGATCAAGGTTAAACCGTTGTACACTGCAGAGGATATTGAAGGACTCGAATCTGTCAATACCCTCCCCGGCATGCCTCCGTATGTAAGGGGACCCATGGCGACCATGTATGTGGGACGTCCCTGGACAATCCGTCAATATGCCGGTTTTTCAACGGCAAAGGAATCCAACACATTTTACCGCCGGAATCTTGCCGCAGGTCAGATGGGATTATCGGTTGCTTTTGATCTGGCTACCCATCGCGGGTATGATTCGGATCATCCGCGGGTTGCCGGTGATATCGGAAAAGCCGGCGTGGCCATTGATTCGGTTGAGGACATGAAGATCCTGTTTGATCAGATCCCTCTGGATAAGATGTCTGTTTCCATGACCATGAACGGGGCTGTAATCCCGATACTCGCATCTTATATTGTTGCAGCAGAAGAGCAGGGAGTCAAACATGAACAACTGAACGGAACCATTCAGAATGATATTTTAAAAGAGTATCTGACACGAAATACCTATATCTATCCGCCTCAGCCATCCATGCGGATTGTTTCCGATATTATGGCTTTTTGCTCCCAACATATGCCTAAGTACAATACGATCAGTATCAGCGGTTATCATATGATGGAGGCAGGAGCGGATTCCGTGCTGCAGACCGCTTTTACCCTGGCGGACGGATTGGAATATATAAAAGCTGCATTAAATGCCGGGATGGATATTGATACATTTGCCCCCCGGTTGTCTTTTTTCTTTGGTATCGGCATGAATTTTTTTATGGAAATCGCCATGCTTCGTGCTGCCCGGTTCCTCTGGCATCGGATCGTCAACAGATTCAATCCAAAAAATTCAAAATCAACCATGCTGAGGACACATTGCCAGACATCCGGCTGGAGCCTGACCGAACAGGACCCCTATAACAATATCATCCGGACAACACTGGAATGTCTATCCGCTACGCTTGGAGGAACACAGTCCCTGCATACCAATTCTTTTGATGAGGCTGTCGGACTGCCAACCGATTTTTCAGCAAGGATTGCCAGAAATACCCAGATCGTGATTCAGGAAGAATCTCAGATCTGTCATACGGTCGATCCTCTGGCCGGATCATATTATGTGGAGAGCCTTACCAACAGTATTATCAATGAAGCCCAGAAAATAATTGATGAGGTCGAAGAGTTGGGGGGTATGGCCAAGGCGATTGAATCCGGGATGCCCAAAATGCGCGTTGAGGAAGCGGCTGCGCGCAAGCAGGCAAGGATCGATCAGGGTAAAGATGTGATTGTGGGTGTGAATAAGTATCGGGTTGAAGGGGAGATGAATTTTGAAATCCGGGAGGTTCCTGCTTCAGTCCGCGATGAACAGGTTGCGCGATTAAAGGAGATCCGGTCAAAGAGAGATCAGAAGGCGGTTCAGAAGGCACTGGATGATATTACCGCAGCAGCGAAATCCGATGGTAACCTTCTTGAGGTCGCATTGAAGGCTGTCCGTCTTCGCGCCACGGTGGGCGAAATATCAGATGCCATGGAAAAGGTATTTGGTCGTTTTGTCGCAACGACCCAGTGTATTTCAGGTGTATATGCTTCCGAATACGGTGCAAGCGAGGTAATTGATTCGATTCAGAAGCGAACCAAGGCTTTCAAAGAAAAGCATGGACGCCGACCCAGGATACTGGTTACCAAGATGGGTCAGGATGGTCATGACCGGGGAATCAAGGTGGTGGCAACCGCATTTGCAGACCTTGGGTATGACGTGGATATCAGCCCGATGTTTCAGACGCCTCAGGAAGCAGCAAAGATGGCTATTGAAAATGATGTTCATGTCGTGGGCGCTTCCAGTCTGGCTGCCGGGCATAAAACACTGGTTCCGGAGTTGATCAAGGCATTGAAAGAAAAAGGTGCCGAAGATATACTGGTGGTTGTAGGCGGGGTTATCCCTCCGGGGGATTATAAGTTCCTGTATGAAGCCGGAGTGGTCGGCATATTCGGCCCAGGTACCTCCATTGTGGAGTCAGCCGGCAAGGTGCTTGCAGCGATTGAAGAAAAATTATAATTTTCAGGCTTTTGTTGGTTCTATGCCGCAGATGATCAATCAAGAGCAGGTGGAGATCTATAAAAAAGGTTTGCTGGAGGGGGACCGGCGGCTTTTATCACGGGCAATCACCCTGATTGAAAGCTCCCTGCCTCTCCATCAGCAGATTGCCGGAGAATTGCTCGACGTTCTGTTGCCATACACCGGTAAGGCCATTCGGGTTGGGATTACCGGTGTTCCCGGCGTAGGCAAGAGTACATTTATCGAAAGCATCGGGATCTATTTATCCGGAAAAGGACATCGGATCGCGGTGCTTGCGGTTGATCCAAGCAGCAAGCGCAGCGGTGGAAGCATCATGGCGGATAAAACCCGTATGGAAAAATTATCCATTGATCCGAACGCATTTATCCGGCCATCTCCTTCAGGGGGAACCCTTGGAGGTGTGGCCCGGAAAACAAGAGAAACCATGCTGCTCTGTGAAGCGGCCGGCTTTGACATCATTATTGTTGAAACCGTAGGGGTTGGTCAATCGGAAACAGCGGTTGCGTCCATGGTGGATTTTTTTCTGGTGCTGATGCTGGCAGGGGCGGGTGATGAGTTGCAGGGAATTAAAAAAGGTGTTTTGGAACTGGCGGATGCCATTGTGATCAATAAGGCGGACAATGACAATATCCAAAAAGCACAACAGGCCGGAAAACAATATGAGAATGCTCTTCATCTGCTGAGGCCTTCATCCGCTGTCTGGTCTCCCCCGGTTCAGACATGCAGTGCCCTTGAGCACTCCGGTATCGACAGGGTCTGGGATATGATTTTATCTCATCGTGAAAAAACCATGATGGCCGGTGAATTGAGCGTAAAACGAAAACGGCAGTCTCTTGACTGGATGTGGTCGCTCATTGAGGAGGGACTTCAGGAACGGTTTGAAAAGAATCAACATGTGAAAAGGGAGCTTCCAGGAGTTGCGGCGGCTGTTGAAAAAGGAGAGACCACTCCAACAGCGGCTGCAAAAAGGTTGCTGTTTTTTCTTGACAATTGACGTCCAATATAGAAATCTGTAAGCTTATGGCTAACGGATCAGTGCAGTGAAATCGTTATTGTTTTGGGTTCGATACCAATACAAGAAGAAAGGATTATCATAATGGGTATTGTTGCTGACAAGATTAAGGATCTGCAAGAGAGAGAAAAAAAGATTCTTCAAATGGGCGGAGAAAAAGCAGTCGCCGGCCAACGTGAGAAAGGCAAGTTGAATGCACGGGAAAGGTTACATCTGCTTTTTGATCCCGGAACCTTTCGGGAAATTGATATGTTTGTTGAGCATCGGTGTGTAAATTTTGGAATGGAAAAGGTGGTAATTCCATCCGATGGCGTGATTACAGGCCATGGTTTGGTGGATGGACGGCCGGCTTTTGCCTATTCTCAGGATTTCACATCAAGAGCCGGAAGTCTCGGTGAGATGCATGCAAAGAAGATCTGCAAGGTAATGGATATGGCCCTCAAGGCAGGCGTTCCGATTGTCGGAATGAATGACTCCGGCGGTGCCCGGATTCAGGAAGGTGTGGACGCGCTTTCCGGGTATGGTCAGATTTTTTTCAGAAATGCACGCTCTTCAGGAGTTATCCCTCAGATTTCAGCGATCATGGGCACGACCGCGGGTGGTGCGGTCTATTCTCCGGCAATGACAGACTGGATTTTCATGGTGAAGAACAGCAGTTACATGTTCATCACCGGCCCACAGGTTATCAAGTCCGTAACCGGTGAAGAGATCTCTTTTGAGGATCTGGGCGGGGCCATGGCGCATAATGAAAAAAGCGGAGTTTCCCATTTTGCATGCGAGAGTGATGAGGATGCGATCGTGCAGATCAAGAAGCTTCTTTCCTATATCCCGTCCAATAATATGGAAGACCCGCCGGTTGTAAATACCGGGGATGATCCCGGAAGGACCGATCCGGGTCTGGATACGATCATTCCGGACAATGTGAACCAGTCCTATGATATGAAAAAAGTGATCACATCCATTGTTGATAATGGAGAGTTCTTTGAACCTCATCAATATTTTGCAAAAAACATTATTGTCTGCTTTGCACGGTTGAATGGCAGAAGCATCGGCATTATCGCCAATCAGCCGGAAAATCTCGCAGGTTGTCTGGACATTGATGCATCGGATAAGGCCACAAGATTCATCCGGTTCTGTGATGCGTTCAATATCCCCCTGCTGACCATCGCGGATGTTCCGGGATATCTGCCGGGCAGCAATCAGGAATGGGGTGGAATTATCCGGCATGGTGCCAAACTGCTCTGGAGCTACTCAGAGGCAACGGTTCCGAAGATGCTGCTGGTTACCCGGAAGGATTACGGCGGGTCATACCTTGCCATGTGTTCCAAAGACCTGGGCGCGGATATGGCGTTTGCCTGGCCAAGCGCTCAGATTGCGGTTATGGGTGCGGCGGGTGCGGCCAATATTATTCATAAAAAAGAGATCGATGCTGCGGAAAATGCTGCTTTAAAAAGAAAAGAGAAGATTCAGGAGTATGAAGACCTTTTTTCCAATCCATACTGTGCAGCAAGACGCGGATATATTGACGCAGTGATTGTTCCCAGTGATACCAGACCGAGATTGATCGACGCACTTGAAATTATGTGTGCAAAACGGGAAATTTCACCACCGAAAAAACATGGGAATATACCTCTGTAAAATTGAAGTGAATCATCGAAACGAGGAATGCTGGAAATGAAAGAAAAGAAAATAGCTGCAGCCGTTTCCGCGGTGATGGCCTATATAAAAACCGAGGAAGATATGGCAGCATCCATGCAGTCTGTAAGTCCGGCTCACCCCAAAATGCCGGAAACCGCTCCTGCTGGTTTCAATTTCTGGGGGCAGAGCGGTCGGCAGTCCATGATGAACATGCGGACCATGATGCAATTGAAATCTTTTCACGGATCGAAAATAAGATAATTTTAAAATACTTAAGGGGGAGAACAAGAAGATGAGTGAACATAACAAAGTCGTAATGACCACCATGAATTACAGCAAGGACAGGAAACCAGCGGAAAATCCTCTGAAGATCATGGATGTGACCCTGCGTGATGGTCACCAGTCTTTGTTTGCAACCAGGGGACGAACCGAGGATATGATTCCAGTCGCCGAGCTTATGGACGAGGTTGGTTTCTGGGCAACGGAAACATGGGGCGGGGCTACTTTTGACACCATGCACCGCTTTTTGAATGAAGATCCCTGGGAACGGATACGGACACTGAAACGGTATTTCAAGAAAACCCCTTTTTCCATGCTGCTTCGTGCACAGAACCTGGTAGGGTATCGGAATTATGCAGACGACCTTGCCGAAGTTTTTGTTGAGAGAGCGGCTGCAAATGGAATGGATATATTCAGAACATTTGATGCACTGAACGACTATCGAAATTTTGAAACCGTTGTCCCGGTTATTAAAAGGTGCGGAAAGCATTTTCAGGGCTGTATCTGTTATACCATGACCGAGCCCCGGCTTGGGGGAGATGTATATAATATTGATTATTACGTGAACAAGGCAAAAGACCTTGAAAAGATGGGCGCGGACACGATCTGTATCAAAGACATGGCCGGTCTGATTGCACCTTACGACGCTTATAATGTCATTAAGGCCATTAAGGCAAAAGTATCGGTGCCGATACATCTTCACAGCCACTTTACATCCGGTCTTTCTTCCATGTCGCATTTGAAAGCAGTTGAGGCAGGCGTCGATATCATTGATACCTGCATGTCTCCCTATGCTTATCGAACATCCCATCCGGCCATTGAGCCGCTGGTGATGACACTGATCGGAACAAACCGGGATACGGGATTTGATATCAAACAACTGGCAGAGATCAATGAGATCCTGGAAAAAGAGATCATGCCCAAATACAGTCATCTGCTGGCAGACAACAAGACGTCCATCATCGACATCAGTGTTCTGCTTCATCAGACACCCGGGGGAATGCTTTCAAACCTGGTGAACCAGCTCCGGGACATGGATGCCCTGGATAAAATTGATGAAGTCTACAAAGAACTGCCGAGAGTACGAAAAGACCTTGGGCAGATTCCATTGGTGACGCCAACCAGCCAGATTGTCGGTATTCAGACCGTAAATAACGTACTTTTTGATGATAAGAATGAAAGGTACAAGAAGATCACGGAGCAGGTTAAGGATCTCTGCTATGGATTGTATGGGAAAACGGCGGTACCGATTAATCCGGAGGTTCAAAAGAAAGCCCTCAAGGGATATTCACGCGGAGAAAAGCCCATAACTTGCAGGCCGGCCGAAGTTCTGAAACCGGAACTGGCAAAAGCCCAGGAAGAAGTAAAAGGTCTGGCGGTTGATATTGATGATGAAATTCTATATGCCATTTTCCCGGTAACCGGGAAGAAGTTTTTAAATTGGAAATATGGAAAAGAAGAGCCACCCAAAGAGGTTATGGCCAAGTCTCTTGCAGAAGCACTCAAAGAGCAGGAGATGGTGATCAAGGCACGCAAGGGTGAACTTGTTGAAAAGAAAAAAGATGCTCCGGAAAAGGGAGAAAATATTCGTGCATTCAATGTTTTTGTAGATGATGAATATTTCAGTGTTGGTGTGGAAGAGATTGGAGGATCGCCGGTTATCCGTTATGTGCAGTCTGAAAAGACCGCACCGGCTGCTCCGGTACAAAAAGCTCCTGCAGCCCCGAAAGCTCCGGCCGCACCGGTTATTTCGGCAGCTCCTGCAGCACCAG
>CAMBQS010000123.1 GCA_945870015.1 Desulfocicer vacuolatum DSM 3385 | reverse complement strand
GGAGTCGGCCGGGAAGACCAAAATTTTCAATCGTATCCTGATCCATTTTCCGCATTTCGTCCGCAGTCACAAGATACATTTTCAGCTCCTTATTATCTCTCCATTGACATTTTCAATGGTTTCCCTACAACTGTCTGATCAGATCCCGCATTTCCCTGACTGCGGCTTCCATTCCAGTCAAAATTGCTCGGGAAACAATACTATGACCGATGCTGAATTCATCAATTTCATGAAGTCCATGAAAATCCTTAATGGTATTGTAACAGATTCCATGCCCCACATTGATTCCCAATTTTAATTTATGAGCAAACTTGATGGCATTCAAAATCTTGTCAAACGCAGCATCCTTTTTCGCGGGTGTTGCAGCCTCACAAAAAGTTCCGGTATGTATCTCGATCATGGATGCATTTGCCCTGTGTGCCAGTTTAATCTGTTCCGGGTCCGGATCAATAAATATACTGACCGGAATACCGCTGTTCTGTAAGGTATCAACCGTTTCAGCAATATTATTTTTATGGACAATCATGTCAAGGCCGCCTTCTGTTGTCAGTTCCTCCCTTTTTTCCGGCACAAGCGTAACCAGGTCCGGCTGAATATCAAGGGCAATGCCAACCATCTCGACTGTGGCCGCCATTTCCAGTATCAGTTTGGTCTGAACCACATTTCTCAATATCCGGACATCCCGATCCTGGATATGTCTTCTGTCTTCCCGCAGATGTACGACAATCCCGTCGGCACCTGCAATCTCTGCAATCAAAGCAGCAGCGACAGGATCCGGATAGCTTGATTTTCTCGCTTCTCTAATGGTTGCCACATGATCAACATTGACGGCTAATCCGGCCATTCATTTCCTCCATCTTTCCGTAATAAAACCAAAAGCTCCTGGCTTTTTTCTTCCATTATCCATGCTTCTCCTTCGTCGGACACATGGTCATATCCGCATAGATGCAGTATTCCATGAATAAGAAGCTCGTCAACCCTCTCCTCGATATCAATGCCCGCTACCCTGCTTTCTTTCTCCGCAGTATCAATAGAGATAACGACGTCTCCCAGCAAGCCTGGATTCACTCCCGAAAATTCGCCCTCCTGCATGGGGAAGGAAATCACATTGGTAGGTCCCTTATGGTTTAAATACTCTGAATTCAGTGAAGCAATTTCAGCATCATCGACTATGACGATTGATAGCTCACTCTCAGGACTGCCCAAGGCGTTTAAGATGGCTTGTGCTTTCTTGCGGATCTTCTCCAGCTTGATCGGCAGACGTTCCTGGCGGTTGCTTATCAGAATTCCCATTTCTTTCCTTTCCACTCGCCGGAACCGGAACTTCCGGATATTCAATCCGATGATGATAAATACCATCCAATATCTTGATAAAGCTTTTCGCGATATTATTCAGATCTTTTAAGGTCAGTTCACAATTATCCAGTTGCCCGTCTGAAAAAATCTTGTTAATCAAGTTCTGAACCAATCCTTGAATCCTTGACGGGGTAGGATTTTCAAGCGTTCTTGAGGCTGCTTCAATGACATCCGCAAGCATGACAAGGCCCGCTTCCCTTGTCTGAGGTTTGGGGCCGGGATAACGATAATCATCGATGTTAACAGCATCCTCACCTTTTAACTGTTTTGCCTTGTCATAAAAAAAACTGATCAGGCTTGTTCCATGGTGCTGCCGGATGGTATCAATGATTGCTTTGCCCAGCTTGTGTTTTTTTGCGATTTCAACTCCATCCTTGACATGAGACGTTAATATCAATGATGACATGGACGGAGCAAGCTTATCATGCCTGTTTTTCCCATTTGTCTGATTCTCAATAAAATAGACCGGTTTTTTAATCTTACCGATATCATGATAATAACCACACACTCTGGCAAGAAGAGGGTTTGCACCGATATCGGAAGCAGCCGCCTCAACCATAGACCCCACAATGACGGAATGATGATATGTTCCGGAAGCTTCAATCATCAGCCTTCTCAGAATAGGACGATCCAGGTTTACAAGCTCCAGCAGCTTGATATCGGTTGTATACCCGAATAACACTTCAACCATCGGTGCAATGCCGGCTGTAATGATTCCGGCGATCAACCCTCCCATAAAGGCAAAGGTCCAATCCCACAGCATCTGAACAATGGAAAAGTCCGCCATATAAATATCAACAGCCGTGACAAACGCAACATTCAGCAATCCCAGCTTGACTCCCGCTTTTATGAAAACAATTCGCTCTCTGCAATGTTGCATCCAATAAGCTGCGGTTGTACTGCTCAATAAGAAAAAAAGAAAAAAATCAAACCGGTTATTAAAAACAATAGCCGTCCCTACCGCCATCAGAACCGCAAACGGAATCGCGATTTCCATCCCCATGAACAAGCAGACAGTCATTGCTCCGGAAGCGAGTGGAATACCATAGTACATTGAACTGGCTGGTATCATAAATGGAGCTGAAGGTGCAAGAGAGTCCGCTAGTGAAACAGAGATCCGGGTGATCAAAAAAAACAAAACCAGAACACCGGCGATAAATACAAGCGTCTTGTTGGGATCACGTTCCATGATGGGATGATTTTTAATATGCAGGAAATACGCTACCAGGATCAGGCACATTATAATCAACGTTGTTCCGATCCTGCTGGTAATGATTTGTTCGTTCTGCATCTGCTTCTGCATGGCTTCCAGTTTCCGCAACTGAAATTTATTGACCCTTTCCCCTTCTCTCAGCAGCATTTCACCGGTTTTGATCTCATAAAAAAACGGTTTAATCTCTTCTGCTGCCCTTTTTTTCCGTTCTTCTGTTTCATTTCGATTCAAGGTGATGTTGGGCTGTATAAATCTTTGTGAAAAATCGACAATCAATCCCTTGAGGGCAGCATTGGTTTCATCGAGAATGGGCTGACCAATGACCCGAACCATGGTTTTCGCCTGGTCGAGGCTGTATAATCGTTTTAATGTTGTTATGGTTGTTTCCGTTTTTGTTTCCAGACTGCGGAGGGTTATTCCCTTTTCACCTTCCCATAACAGCACTTCCTTGTTTGCAACAACACCATTTGATAAGATTTTGGTAACAATTTCGCGAATGGCCTTTTCAATAAACTCAGAAAATTCTTCTTTTTCCAGAATCTTGAATGCCGCACCGCTGACTGGTAGACCAATGATCTTTTCAAAACCATCCTTCATTTCCAGCAGTTGGTCGGAAAGTGATTTCTTCCCACCCGGTATTTCATTCGCAACAGCATCCTGGGTTTGTATCTCCATTTCCTGAATGGATTGCTGATGGTAAGTCTTGATCACCTTTCTCATATCAGAAAACGCTTTTTTAATTCGTTTATCCACTTCTGCCGACATAGTGGTATCGTGGTCATAAACCGTCAGAACCGACTCAACAGCCTGCTTCCGGTTTACGGAAGTTGCATCCAGATCTTCGATTAAAAAATCAAAAGGCGCTTTGATATCTCTTTTTGCCACATCTCCGATCCGATAAGAATATCGATTGATTGCCAGATTTGGATACAGAATGAGTGTAAAAATAACGGTAACCAATAAAAACAAAAACCATGAAAAGCTTTTATCATTACCTAAAAAACGATTGATTGATTTTTTTTGAAGTTCAATATTCATAATCAAACACAGTTATCCTGATCATACAGATCTCCCTATCTACGGATAGAAGGTCCGATAACAGCACACAGGGAATCATTGTCAATGTTCCCTGTTCCCTCCTTTTTCATCATACGCTTTAATGATCTGCTGCACCAATTTATGGCGTACAACATCCTTGTCTGAAAAAAACACAAACCGGATACCTTCGATATTCTGAAGTATATCCCTGGCTTCAATTAACCCCGAAGATCGAGCCACAGGCAAATCGATTTGTGTGACATCGCCCGTGATAACAGCCCTGGAACTGAACCCGATTCGGGTCAGGAACATCTTCATCTGTTCCGTGGTTGTATTCTGAGCTTCATCAAGAATGATAAACGAGTCGTTAAGGGTTCTGCCGCGCATAAAGGCAAGAGGAGCAACTTCTATTATTCCCTGTTCCATCAGATTGGATACTTTTTCAAAACGCATCATATCATGGAGTGCATCATAGAGAGGTCTTAAATACGGGTCAATCTTTTCTGCAAGATCTCCCGGCAAAAAACCAAGGGCTTCACCGGCTTCAACAGCAGGCCTGGTTAAGATAATACGGTTGACAATTCCCTTGGAAAGGGCGGAAACCGCCATCGCCATGGCAAGATAGGTTTTCCCGGTTCCTGCTGGACCAATACCAAATACAATGTCAAAACTGCGCATCGCCTCGATATATTGTTTTTGTGAATATGTTTTGGGCGCAATCGAACTTTTTTTAGAGGTTACAAACACCGTGTCCAGAAAAATATCTTTCAGGTCGGCACGATCATTTTCACAGAGTATGCGAATGGCATGATCAATATCTTTTGGATAAATCGGATATTTATCTTCAAGAAGCCCATATAATTGATTAAGTATATTTTTTACCAGATCAACCTCAACAGGATCAGCATTGATAAATACCTTGTTTCCCCTGGCGTTGATATCCACCTCCAATGCATCCGCAATTCTCTTGAGGTTGCAATTGTGCTCACCAAAAAGCTGGATTGTCAAAGCCATATCAGCAAACGATATGGTGGAATGTGAATTATCCTGGGTTGTATTCAATACCAATCCTTGTAACCCTTCTCCTGATTGTTTTTTTTGTTTCACGAATATGCAAATTCCCTGAATTATTTTACTGATCTCATATCACAACAATTTGAGGGATTGCAATTACCAAATATCCTCCCGAATGCCAAGCTTTTCTTCAAAAAGAATATCCTCTTATTCCAAATGATGATTGAAAGCGGTATCTGCTCAGTACGGTCGAGGAGATATCTGCTGAAGGTTATGAAAAACACCCAGAGTGTCGACCGGTTGAAGCAGATCAACTCCGCCATATCGACCTTTAAAATAAGTATTTTTTGTTCTTTCCGTTGAAAACCTTTTGCAATTTCTGACAAAATAATTTAGTTAAAAAAGTTTAATTGTTTGAATAAAGAGATACATTAATTGTTGTAAGTTTAATAAATAATTTGATTTATTAAAAAATTTTAAGGACTATCGGAATATGAATAAGGGAAAGAACCTGATTCGTTGGGCATCTATTTTAGTGGTTTCCACTGTTTTACTATATTGTACCAGTATATATGGGTCAGAGCAGATTTTAAAAGATTCATCCCGGACCCGGGCTGACATCATTACAATCGATATCCTGAATCGTTTTGCCCCGCTTGAAAAACCGCCTGTTGAATTTCTTCACGATGCTCACACCCAAGCCCTGGCCAAAAAGAAACTGGATTGCACAGCCTGCCATTTGACCGAAAAGGACCGGATTTTCCCAAAATTCAAGCGAACCAAGGATGTAGACCGGATAGAGGTGATGAATATTTATCACAAAGAATGCATATCCTGCCATGGTGAGATGAAAGTGGCACAGGAGAAGTCCGGGCCGGTTGAGTGCGATAGCTGCCACAAGGAAAATGCGATCTATTCATCTTCCAGACAGCCCATGGGATTTGATAAATCCCTTCACTTCCGCCATTCCGAGGCGCAGGAACAAAAGTGCGAACAATGCCATCATGCGTATGACGAAAAGGGAAAAAAACTTTTTTATGCCAAGGGAAAAGAGGGAACCTGCCGGTACTGCCACCAGTCTGAAGCAACCGGCAAACCGATTTCAATGCGTCTGGCATCCCATATTGCCTGCATCAACTGCCATATCCAGAATCAGACAAACCATCCGGCCGGCGGTCCGGCTACATGTTCAGGATGTCATGATCCAGCAGCGCAATGGAAAATTAAAAAAATATCGCCTGTTCCGAGAATGGAACGGAAGCAGCCGGATGTTGTCCTGATTCAGGCTGATCCAAAAAGCACGAAGGTGGATACGAAGAAACAGAACCGGATGAATTTTGTTCCGTTTGATCATCAGGTACACGAGAATGCGAATGATACCTGCCGGGTCTGTCACCATGAAAGCCTCAAGCCGTGCAATGAATGCCATACCCTTTCCGGAATAAAAGAAGGCAAAGGGGTCAGCCTTGAAAATGCCATGCATCCGGTTGATACAGACAGAAGCTGCCTGGGTTGTCACAGCAAAAAGCAGGAAGATAAAAACTGTGCAGGCTGCCATGTTTTCATGAGCAAAACAGCGAAGAAAGAAAGTGATTCATGCGGAAAATGCCACATGGTCCCGGTATCTGAAATAAAGAAAACAGGTAACCCGGACGATGAAAAATCATTGGCTGTTGAAATGCTCCGGTCCAGAAAACCAGTAACCGGTACGTATCATGAAGCGGATATTCCTGAAAAAGTGGTAATCAAAAATCTGAGTAAGCAGTATGAGCCGGTTGAATTACCGCATCGCCGGATTGTACATGCCCTGGTAAACAATACCAAAGACAGCAGGCTTGCAGGATATTTTCACACCCAGGAAGGCACGATCTGCATGGGTTGCCACCATAACAGCCCTGCCTCCGAAAAGCCGCCGCAATGCGGGAGTTGTCATGGAAAAGCCTTTGATAAAGACAATCCTTTAAAACCCGGAATCATCGGTGCCTATCATCAGCAGTGTATGGGCTGCCATCAGGAAATGGGCATCCAAAAACCGGTCGGGTGTACTGATTGTCATAAAGAAAAAAATGATAAATCAAATATAAATTGAGGTATTTTATATGTCCATATCACGAAGGAAATGTCTGAAGTGGATCGGCGCAGCAGGTCTCGGATCTGTTGCAGGCAAATCAGCTTTTGCCGCCGGTAATAAGCATTTTGAAGGTTATCCCGAAAGTTTTGGTGTATTGCATGACATTACCCTGTGTGTTGGATGCCGGAGTTGTGAAGCTGCCTGTGCCAAGGTAAACGAGCTTCCTGTTCCGGATAAGCCATTTACGGATCTTTCCGTTCTCCAGGAAAAAAGAAGAACAACCGAAAAGGCTTATACCGTGGTCAATCAGTATGAAGTCCAAGGGAAAAAAGCACCGGTATTCAGAAAAAATCAGTGCAATCACTGTCTGGAGCCTGCCTGCGCATCCGCATGTTTTGTAAAGGCCTTCGAAAAAACGGAAACCGGTGCGGTTACCTATGATCACACCGTATGCGTGGGTTGCCGTTATTGCATGATTGCCTGCCCTTTTGAAATTCCAGCCTATGAATATGATGAACCGCTGACTCCCCGCATCATGAAATGCACCATGTGCTATCCGCGGGTCATCAAAGGAGAACTTCCCGGATGTGTCGAAGCCTGTCCCAAGGAGGCCCTGACATTCGGAAAAAGGGAGGATCTGATCCGGATCGCACACGATCGGTTCCGCAAATATCCGGACAGGTATATTGATCATATTTATGGCGAAAAGGAAATGGGCGGTACAAGCTGGCTGTATATCTCAGGTGTTCCTTTTTCAGAGATCGGAATGCGGGAAGACCTGGGTATCACCCCGGCACCCGAACTGACCTCCGGCGCTCTTTCAGCCGTTCCCATGGTTGTGGGATTATGGCCTGTGCTTTTAACGGGAATATACGCCATATCCAAACGCAAAGAGATTGTTTTTCAGCAGGAGCTTGAAGAATCCGTCCAGGCTGCTTCTGATAAGGCAAATTCAAAATTGACCGAGGCTCTTGCAAAGGCGCAGAAAGAAAAAGAATCCGCCCAGTCCCGAACCAAGGAGAATATCTGATGTCTGACAAAGCTGCGATGAAATCCAAAACATGGTTAACCCCTTTTAATATTGTGTCCGGAGCCATCATCATCGTCGGAATGGTGATCACCATCCTTCGGTTTACAATGGGATTGGGAGCTGTCACCAATCTCTCCAATGATAATCCCTGGGGATTATGGATCGGTTTTGATCTGCTGGTCGGTGTGGCCCTTGCAGCAGGAGGATATGTCACCTCGGCAGCGGTATATCTTTTTGGGATGAAAAAATACCATTCTGCGGTGAGGCCGGCAGTACTGACCGGATTTCTCGGTTATTCTCTTGTGGTCTTTGCCCTGCAATATGATGTCGGCAGGCCGTGGCGTCTGCCCTACCCTTTTATCATGCAGCAGGGAACATCCTCCCTTCTTTTTGAAGTGGCCGCATGCGTTGCGCTCTATCTGACGGTTTTATTTCTTGAATTCGTGCCGGCTCCCATGGAATGGCTGGGACTGAAAAAAGTAAGAGCTCTTGCGGTGAAGCTGACCCTGGCGCTGACGATACTGGGTGTTGTTCTTTCCACACTGCATCAGTCCTCTCTGGGCGCCCTGTTCCTGATCGCACCATCCAAACTTCATCCCCTGTGGTATTCTCCCTATCTGCCGGTCTTCTTTTTCGTATCCAGCATTATTGCCGGCTTGTCCATGGTCATATTTGAAAGCACGCTTTCCCACCATTTTTTCCATGACAAAATGGATGAAACACATCTGAAGGAAAATAAAGGCGTAACCCTGGGTTTCGGCAAAGCCGCCTCCCTGGTGCTTGCAGGCTATTTTACCATCAAGGTGATGGGGATCGCCGGTGGAGACAACTGGCGGTTGATTGGCACTTCTTACGGACTCTGGTTCCTCGTTGAACTGCTGGGGTTTGTAGCACTGCCATCCTTATTATATGCAGTTGGTGTCCGGAACAGGGATATAAAACTGATCAAATGGACAGCCGCCTGGACCGTTATTGGAATTGTCATCAACCGGCTGAATGTCTGCCTGATCGCATTCAACTGGCAGCTTCCTTCCAGTCAGCGATATTTTCCGCATTGGATGGAGATTGCCACATCGGTTTTTATCGTAACCGTCGGCATTGTTGTTTTCCGGTTTATCGTGACAAAAATG
>CAMBQS010000122.1 GCA_945870015.1 Desulfocicer vacuolatum DSM 3385 | reverse complement strand
ATCGGAATCCGGTTCGGGCCGGACTGGTGACAAAAGCGGAGCATTATGAATGGTCAAGCCATGCCGGATATCTGACCCGGAAGAAGGAATGGAACTGGCTGCATAAGCAGTTCATTCTATCCATGCTTGCCGGGGAATCGGAATCGATGGAAAAGAGATACCGGGACTTTATGGGAGAGGATGAGGATGACACCCTGCTGCGGATTTTGAGCCTGAAAAAGCTGCCGTCCATTCTTGGGGATAATAGGTTTATTGACAGCGTAAAAACCACATTCTTTGAACAGAAGCAGCATATTGAAATTCCGGAATCGAAGCGTCTTGCTCCGGATGTGGCCCGAATCAAGAATGCGGTCTGCAAGTATTACAGCATTGATGAAGCCGAACTGTACGCTGCGAAAAGAGCGGTTTTTAATGAAGCAAGAGCCATGGGGTTGTATCTTTCCCGGCATTTGAGAGGAGAGCCCCTGAAAATGATCGGAGAGCAGTTTGAAATTGATAATTACAGCACGGTCAGCACGATCATAGAAAGATTCAAGGTTCGGCTTCAGTCAGACCGAGCCCTTGCTCACAGAGTGGATCAGGTTCGGCAGATCATAATGAGTCAAGAGCAGACTTGACCCTTCGCTTGACCCTTCGCTTAGAAAATAGTTGACTTCCTATCTTTTAGGGCCTATAATTAGCCCCTAATTTAGGGTCTTTATAATGGTCTTCTGGGAGGGTACTTATGATCCAAGCCAAATTTAGCCTCAAAGAGTCACACATTCAATTCATTGAACAATGCAACCAGTATGGATTTAAGGATAAAAGCGACGTAGTGCGTACCGCCATCGACCGCTTGTTTGCAGAGTTAACCCAGCAACGCTTGCGTGAGTCGGCTGCCTTGTACGCTGATATTTATGAAGAAGATGACGAAACACGAGAATGGACGGATGCAGCGCTGTCAGAGTGGCCAACATGAGCAAGCTGAAACGTGGGATGGTCATCGACGTCAATCTTGATCCTGCCAAGGGTTCGGAAACCGGGAAAATACGACCATGCGTGATCGTTACGAACAACACATATAATGCGCGTGTTCCAGTCATTCAGGTGGTACCGTTAACGGCATGGAGTGAAAAAAAGGCCAGCATCATCACGAATGCGGAAATTGCCCCATCGTCGCATAACGGGTTAACCAAAAAAACAGTGGCGGATTGCTTGCAGACTCGCCCTATTGATCACCGTGCCCGATTAGTCAAAGTACGAGGTGAACTGGAAGATGATCTCATGGCAAAAATTGACGCGGCCTTAAAAATTGTTTTCGACCTCGCATAGGGCTGGTACTAAACAGTTTATATAAAGAGAACCCATGTCAAGACCACTTGCAAGCAGTTCGCGGTGATGTGCATGCGCTGTTGGCTGCGAAAATTCTGTATAAAACGGACAGAGGCTTTTTCGTTTTCCTGTTTGACGTTGTGCATGTGGATTTTATACTGAAGGCAGCGTGAGTACTGTTATAGGGTTACAGTTAATAAGGCACGCTCAGGAGGGAAAGAACTCCAGGTTTTGACACAATCCTGAAAGTGAACATCTGAATACAAAGGACACAACATGAAACAATGGTATGAAGAGTTGTTTGAAAACTATGGAATGAAATATGATCATGAAAATTTCACACAGGGAACCGTCGGCGAGTGTGACTTTATTGAAAAAGAGATTGAATATGACAAGACCGCACGGATTCTGGATATCGGGTGCGGCACCGGAAGACATTCCATTGAACTGGCAAAAAGGGGATATACCGTTGTTGGAATTGATCTGTCGGAATCGCTCTTGAAACGGGCAGCCGAAAAAGCATCGGAACAAAACCTGAAGATCGTTTTTCAAAAACAAGACGCGAGAAATCTTCCTTTTCAGAAGGAATTCAATCTGGTCATCATGATGTGCGAAGGTGCGTTTCCGTTGATGGAAACCGATGAAATGAATTTCCAGATTCTTCAAAATGCTGCCAATGCTTTGCTGACTAAAGGAAAATTGATATTTACCACCCTGAACGGTTTGTTTCCCCTGTTTCATTCAGTTAAGGACTTTCTGGACAAGGAATCCAGGGAAGGCAATGCCCGGTATGAAAATCATTCATTTGATCTGATGACGTTCCGGGAGCAGAGTATCACCCTAGTCGAAGATGACTTTGGGAACAAAAAAGAGCTTCAATGCAATGAGCGATATTATGTGCCGTCTGAGATCACCTGGCTGTTAAAGACCCTGGGTTTTGTAAAAATCGATATTTTCGGAGCCAGGCTGGGCGCATTCAGCCGGAACGATCGTTTGACAACCAATGATTATGAAATGCTGGTCATCGCCGAAAAAAAATAAATTGCCAAATGATCGGCTAAATGGGATCACCCGGAAGTTGAGACAAGAGAGGAGAGATAATGAGAACCCGGTGTCTGGAACGTGCGCAATCCCGGTACCATCTGATGTTTCAGTATAATCAATAACATTAAGGAGGACGAAGCTATGTCAATTCTGTACTCGAAAACCGTTCTTGGTAATCAGGCACTTCAGAACCGTCTGGTCATGGCCCCGATGACGCGCAGCCGCGCTACCGGCAATGTCCCCAATGCGCTCATGATGGAGTATTATGCGCAGCGAGGCACGGCAGGACTCATCATCACCGAGGGCACTTCGCCTTCACCAAATGGGCTGGGGTATCCGCGAATTCCGGGCATATTTTCCCAGGACCAGGTCAAGGGGTGGAAAGCTGTCACCGATGCGGTGCATGCCAAGGGAGCGAAGATGTTCATCCAGATCATGCATTGCGGACGGATTGCTCATCCGCTGAATCTGCCCGTAGGGGCGCATGTGATGGCTCCTTCGGCTGTTGCGGCCGCCGGAGAGATGTACACAGACGCTGAGGGCATGAAACTCCTTCCTGCGCCGCAGGCCATGACCGGGGAGGAGATCAAGAGCACCATCGCGGAGTTTGTTCAGGGTGCGAAGAATGCCGTGACAGCGGGTTTTGACGGTGTCGAGCTGCATGCTGCAAATGGGTATCTGCTGGAACAGTTCATCCGTCCGAATTCCAATCAGCGAACGGATAACTATGGCGGTCCGATCGAAAACCGGGCGCGGTTCGTGTTGGAGGTGGCCGAGGCGGTGATGGGTGCCATTGGAAAGGAAAAGGTGGGCATCCGCCTTTCGCCATTCGGGATATTCAACGATATGCCGGTGTATGACGCCATGGAGGCGGATTACACCTACCTGGCACAAAAGCTCAACGACTGCGGGCTGGTTTATGTTCATCTCGTGGATCACTCGGCCATGGGTGCGCCGCCGGTTCCTGATGACATAAAGGCGTTATTTCGCAAGCTGTTTCAGCGGACGTTGATTCTCTCCGGTGGTTACGATGCCGGGCGTGCCGAAAGCGATCTGGCCGCGGGCAGATGCGATCTCATAGCCGTGGGGCGGCCGTTTATTGCCAATCCCGATCTGGTGAACCGTTGGAAGACCGGCGCTGCGGTGAACGAAGTGGATATGGCTACGTTCTATACGCCCGGACCCAAAGGCTATACCGACTATCCTGCAATGTGAAAAAGGAAAAAGAAAGATGAAAAAATTCCTGGCAGTTGTTTTCATACTGATTCTGAGCATGGCAGCACACGCGGAAGTCCCGCTTCAGATTGTATCAACAGAAGAAGCTCCGCTTCAATATACGGAAAATAATGAAATCAAGGGAGTGTCAGCCGAGATACTGTATGAGCTGCTGAAGGAAACCGGGTATGAAGGAACCGAAATCAGGATGTATCCCTGGGCAAGAGCATATAACAAGGCGTTGAATGACGAAAACACCATGATTTTTACAATCTCCCGGAATGAGCAGCGTGAGAAGCTTTTTCACTGGACCTGCCCTTTGTTTGATACAGGATATACGGTTTATAAGTTGAAATCCCGCAAGGATATCAAAATAGACAATCTGGAAGATATCAGAAAGTACAAACTGGGGTTGTGGCGCGATGATGCACGGCATCACTTTTTTGCATCCCGTGGTTTTACAAAGATTGATGTGGTTGCGTATGATGAATTGAACATCAGGAAACTGTTGCATGGACGCATTGATTTATATGTGGGAGATTCAATGTCGTTTGAGTATCAGATGAAAAAGGTGTGGGGTTTCAGTCTTGAGGAATTCGCTCAGTTGGAACCGGTTTACGATATCAAGGAGACACACGCAACATTGTATATCGCATTCAGCCTGAAAACAGATGAAGCCTTACGGGAAAAATTTGCTGTTGCTCTGGAAAAAATGAAAAAATCAGGGAAACTCCAGTCAATCCTCGATAAATATGTAAAATCGTGATTTTCAGATACAGAGGTCTCGTATATGAAAATCCCGGCGTAAAGGATTTATGATGAAAACCTGTATGGAAAAACAACCATTGTCCAGCCCATTTGTTGAGTTGCCTGGGCCAATGACCCAGGCGGATGATGCGCCCTGCTGAGGCCCGAAAAATGAACTGCCGCCGGAGGCGGCAGGAGAACGGCCTGGATTGCGCGCATGGCCCTTTGTGACCGGATGGATGTCCACACCGGCCGGAATTGTGCCACGGGTATCTCCGCAATGGTTCCGGTCGGACCGGATTAGCGCTGCTCTCGTGCGCCTGGGCATTGGCCGGGGTCGTTACAGGATCGCTCCCGGATTGTATGCCCTGGGCGAGCCGGATGCCCAAAGCCCGGTTCTGGTCACCTGCAACTTTAAGCTGACCTTTGATATGCTGCGCCGTGAACTGGCCGGACGTGCTTTCTGGCTTCTGGTGGTGGAAACATACGGCATCAATGTCTGGTGCGCAGCCGGCAAGCGCAGTTTTTCTGCTGAGGAGGTGGCCGGAAGGGTCAGGGCTGCAGGGCTGGATAAGGTTGTGGCTCACCGGAATTTGATCCTTCCGCAGCTCGCCGCACCCGGGGTGGCGGTGCGCAGACTGCCCAAACTGTGCGGATTTTCAGGCATATTCGGACCGGTGAGGGCCGAGGATCTGCTCACGTTCCTGGACGCCGGCATGCAGGCCAGGCCGGAGATGCGCAAGGTCAGGTTCCCGCTGAGTGAACGGTTGACAGTTGCTTTGGTGGAGGTACACGGAGCGCGAAAATTCATGGCCTGGACCCTGGCGGCATGCCTGTTCATTGCGCTTCTCGGTCCCGGCGGTTTCCGCTTTATGGGAGTCCTGGGGGCGGGTATCGCCGCTTTCGGAGTCGTGGTAGCGGGTTTTTTGACCGGTGTGTTCCTGGTTCCCGCTTTTCTCCGGCAGATTCCCGTGAAGGCATTCGCTGCCAAGGGACTGCTCGCGGGTTCGCTGACCGGACTGCCTCTGGCTGCATTCCTTGGAAGAGCCTGGCCTGAGGGAGCGGCCGCACTCATGACCTGTGCGGCTTTTGCCTCGTGGTTTGCCATGCATTATACCGGATCAACTCCCTTTACCTCTTTATCCGGCGTGGACAGAGAAATGCGCCGGTATATGCCCTTTCAGGGAGCATTGCTAATGCTTGCGGCAATACTTTGGCTGACCTGGGCCTGGTGGGGAGATACAGTTATGGGAGGCATGTTATGAAGGAGTTCCGTCATCTGGAAAACATCGTCACCCTGGAATACCATCGGGAGAAGTGTGTGGGTTGCGGGGCCTGCTCCACGGTCTGTCCTCACGGGGTCTTTATTCAGGATAACGGAACGGCTTTGCTCGTGGACCGGGACGGCTGCATGGAATGCGGGGCCTGCGCGCTGAATTGTCCCACGCAGGCCATTGCCGTGCGTTCCGGGGTAGGCTGCGCTCAGGCCATTTTGTATGGATGGCTTTCCGCAATTCCATTCTTGCGCAGACTGTTTGCACCGGATGCCTGTTGTTCCTGACAAGCCCTTTAACGGGAGAACCTTATGGAAAAAAAGCGAATTTACTGCTCCGGCCCTTTGTTTTGCGCGGAAGAGATTGGTGGCATGAGCGCAATCGCCGGCGTCCTGGAAGATGCGGGTTTTCAAACCTTTCTGCCGCACCGTGACGGGCTGGAACGGTATGTTGTCCGTTTCGGAAAAATGCCGGTTCCATCCATCGCTTCCGGAATACGCACACGGATTGATTATGCCATCTTTTCTCTGGATGTATACGAAATGACAGAAGGATGCAGCGGGGTTGTCTGCAATCTGAACGGCCGGGTTCCGGATGAGGGGATGATAGTGGAGGCTTCCCTGGCATATGCAGCCGGCAAGCCGCTGGTGCTTTTCAAGGACGATATCCGGGCTCCTTTTGGCGGGTATGACAATTCCATGCTCACGAGTCTTGTTCGTGGGAAAATTATTAAAAAGATAAGGGAGTTGCCTTCTGCATTGGAATATGAAATGTCTCAAAAAACAGGTACCGTGTCTTTATCGGACGATCTGAAAAAAGCGGTTGGTTATGGAAAACGGATCGCTTCGGTAATGAACCGTCTGCCGGATCGATCTGTAAAGAAGGAACGGTCAGACAGGATACTGAGCCGGATCATTGATGAGGTGCTGAAGGAAGAATCTTTTTTCACGGAGGAAACAGGCGATGAACAGGGCGTCGGATGCAGTTGAAAAATTTCTTCAGGGATATGCATGCACTCAGGCCATTCTGACACAATATTGTGAGCAGTTTGATCTGAATCCGGACATTGCCATGAAACTGGCTGCCGGATTTGCCGCCGGCATGCGTATGGGGAAAATATGCGGTGCGGTAACCGGTGCCTATATGGTGCTGGGTTTGAAATACAGTGGTGAAAATTGTGACCAGCCGGAAGGCCGGAAAAATGTCTACAATGCGGTCTGTGAATTTACGGAAAAGTTTATCCGGATTTCGGGTACAATTGAATGCAAAGAGCTTCTGGGCTGCGATGTTGGTACAGAGGCCGGCATGCAGGAAGCCAGACAGAAAGATCTTTTCAAGACCATATGTCCGAAATTTGTCAGGATCTCCGCAGAAATCCTGGAAGAGATGATGTGAACGGGGACTGAATCGATCCTTGATTGCCCGTGGCTTTACACAGATCTGAAACGCATCTGAAAGGTTGACATTCTTACATTTTATTACTATGCTTGAAAGAAAAATCGGATTGACTTTGAAAAGGAATATGAATAATGGCAGCAGGAATTATTGAAATCGATGACAGCAGTTTTGATGCAACCGTTTTGAAATCGGATATGCCGACAATAGTGGATTTTTGGGCTCCCTGGTGCGGGCCATGCCGTGCCATTGCTCCATTGCTGGAGGAGCTTTCCGGCGCATATCAAAATAAAATAAAGATCGTGAAATGCAATGTGGATGACAATCCAGTAACCCCTGGTAAATTTGAAATCCGTTCCATACCGACACTGATTTTTTTTAAGGATGGCAAGGTTTTTGAGCAGATCGTCGGCATGGTTGCAAAGGCAAAGCTGGAAGAAACCATTAAGAAGATGTTATAGATCTGTTCAAGGTTATTCATATTACAATGCAGTGAATAATTCAAAGGAACGGAAACGATGAACAAGGCTGATTATGATCTGGTAATCATCGGTGGCGGCCCTGCAGGATTAACTGCGGGGCTTTATGCTGCCAGAGCCCGCATGAAAGTGATCATGCTTGAGAAGGTTACGCCCGGCGGGCAGATTCTGGTAACGGACTGGATTGAGAATTATCCGGGATTTCCGGAAGGGATTTCGGGTATTGAGCTTGTCCAGCGGATGACCGATCAGGCAAAACGGTTTGATCTTGGGATTGAGTCTGCAGAGGTTTCCGCCTTGGATTTGTCCCAACCAATTAAAAAAATTAAACTTTCAGATGGTAAAGAGGTGACGGCTCACGCATTGATCATTGCTACCGGCGCCTCTCCCAATCCTCTGGGGGTACCCGGAGAGAGTAAATTTTCCGGCAGAGGGGTTTCCTTCTGCGGAACCTGTGACGGGCCTTTTTTCAGGGGTAAGGTTGTGGCCGCGGTTGGGGGGGGTGATACGGCTGTGCAGGAGAGCCTTTTTTTAACCAAATTTGCAAGCAAGGTGTATCTCATTCATCGCAGAAACGAATTCCGGGCTGAAAAAATACTTCAGGAAAGAGCTTTTGCCAATGAAAAGATTGAGATCCTATGGGATTCAGTGGTAACCGGAATCAGCGGGCTTACCAATGTGGAAAAAGTGAGCATCAAAAATGTGAAAACCAATGAAACAAGGGATCTGGCAGTGGCTGGATGTTTTGTCTGGGTCGGTACCCGTCCCAACACCGGGTTTGTCGGTGACGCCATTAATGTGGATGATGGTGGATTTATCATTGCTGACGGGAACATGAAGACATCCGCGCCAGGTGTTTTTGTGGCCGGCGATGTCCGTAACACACCGCTTCGACAGATTGTTACCGCAGTTGGGGATGCTGCGATTGCGGTTGCCTCTGCAGAACACTATCTGGAAAATATATCAAGATGAGAAATTTTTTTTATTTGTGCATGATCTTTTTTGTCCTTTTGACAAGCTGCTCCTGGTTTGAGACCAGGGAAGATAAAACAGCTGAAGAACTTCGTGTCGAGGGTCTCGAGGAATATGAAAAAGGAAACTATCAGAAGGCAATTGACGCTTTTGAGGATTTAAAAGACTGGTATCCTTTCAGCAAATATGCGTCTCTTGCAGAATTGAAAATAGCCGATGCCTATTATCAAATGGAAGAGTATGAAGACGCTGTCTTTGCATATGAAGAGTTTGAGAACCTTCATCCGCGAAACGAAAAAACCCCTTATGCCGTGTATCAGATTGCAAAATGTTATTACATACAGGTTGATGCGGTTGACCGGGATCAGACTCCGGCCCAGAAGGCGCTGGATACATACAATCGTTTCATCAAATATTATCCGGACAGTGAGTTTGTTCCCCAGTCCATTGAAGAGAGAGATCA
>CAMBQS010000121.1 GCA_945870015.1 Desulfocicer vacuolatum DSM 3385 | reverse complement strand
ATTATGAAATTGGTGAAGGGACCAACACATTTTTTAATGAATATGGTGGTCACAATGTTTCTCCTCTGGCTACTCAATCCTGGGAAATAGACGAGCCAGGATATAGCTTTGGCGATATTGATGATAACGTTTTGGTCGGTGCCCTTGATAATTCTAATGATGTCCCTATTGGATCAGAAGATGATGTCTCCATGGCCATGGGGTGGGGTTTTTCATTGGCAGCGGGTGAGACGGCAACCATTCAATTGATTTTAGCTGCAGCAGCACCTTCAGGATTTTACCTTTCACACAAAGATTTTGATACCGATGAAACCATATATTTTTCAAGCACCTTAGACATCAGAGGTGGAGGGGTTCCAGAAGTTCCTGAACCGGCAACAATGATTCTTTTTGGCCTTGGACTTCTTGGCCTTGCAAAGGCCGGAAGAAAAAGATAATTGTAAGTGCGATTCGAGTTAGACTTTTTTGATACATCGGGCTTTATGATTCGGGGGAAGAATAAAGCCCAAAAAAAACTTAAAATCATCTATTTTTGCAAGGGGGATTAATGATGAAAAAAAAGAGGCTATCGCAAATATTTTTATTGTTTGCAGTGCTAATGATGTTTTCTTCTGCCTATGGAGCAGCAGGCATTAATAATGTTCGCTGTGTTCTCTGGCAAGGTGATGTCACAAAACATCATACAGCCATTTCGGGAAAGGCTGTGAAACTGGCAGGTGTTATCAATACTTCCGGTACAGGCGCTATTTGGTACAAATGGGTTTTTGGTGATGGCGCTGAGTCTGCGAAGTTCCCGTTATCAGGTAAAACACAATATAGCGTTGAAATATCAACGCATGTATATACTGGTTATGTTGGAACCCCATTCACTGCACAATTGTGGGTTGATGGAACAGATGCCGGTTCTTTTGCTCCTGCAACAGCTATTGATAACTATCTGGTTAAGATAGAAGAAGACAACCTTGACGCCAATGTGAATATCGTCATTGCGGAAGGCTTGTGGTATTTATACACGCACCAATTGGTTGATGCCGGTATTCAAAGTAAGGCTATTCCTGCTGAACCAGTTACGGCATGGACTTCCTATTCGAATTTTTACCCAAGCGCTACAGGTGCTGCACTTCAGGCATTTCAAATCAATAATCATAAGGAAACTGGAAATTATAATGAAGATCCTTATGCCGAAGTGGTGAATGCTGGTTTGAATTGGCTTTTGAATGGACGCTATGGCAACAATGATGTCCTGGCTGCAATTAATATAGTAGCACAAATTAAGGGGGATCCCGACAGTAATGGGAACGAAAGAGGAATCCAGGTAAACTATCCTTATTATCCACCTTACCAGGGTGGACTGGTTATGGATGCCATCATTTCTACCGGCACACCGAACGCAGATTCAAGAAGAGACTTCGATGGAGATGGTCAAACCGATTCATATCAAAAAGTTATTCAGGATATGGTGGATGCCTATGCTTGGGGACAATCAGATGGAAATGGGTTAGCTACCGGGTGGGCATATAACTGGAATTCCGGTAATACAGATAATTCTACAAATCAATGGGCGGCAATTGGACTTATTCCTGCCCAAGACCATTTTGGGTGCACAATTCCAGCCTTTGTTAAATCACAATTAAATCTTTCCCTAACTTCCACCTATGATGCAGGTGGAAAATATTTCGGTTATACTAGTACTTCTCCTCTTTGGGGCCAACCGTATGTTACAAGGCCATCCGGAATGGTTCAGATGATTTTGGCTAACCCCAACACATATGAAACTGATTCCCGGTGGACAGGGCCTTTATCCTGGTATTCGGATACTTTTTTTACTGGGGTCTTGCAAATAAGGACCTATTATGGATGGCTCTCTTTTGTTAAATCCATGATTCTTTCAGGTACTGAGACTTTGACACCGTCCAATCCCCAAAACCCCCCATTCAGTTGGTATAGAGGGGTTGGAAATGTTGGAGGTCTCGCCCAGAAGTTGATTTCAGACCATGAAAGTGACGGTTCCTGGCCGGCAGGTGGGCAAGGTAATCCGCATCCCGATAATATCGGAGATGTATTTGCCACTAGTTGGGCTATACAGATGCTGAAACCTGCTTTGTTTAATGCAGCACCCATCGCATGTTTTACAGCCACACCCAATCAGGCTTATTCAGCGGCAATAATCTCCTTTGATCCATCCTGCTCAAGCCATTCAGAAACAGGAAAAGATATTAAAAATATTGAAAAGTTTGAATGGGATTTTGACAATGACGGTGTTTATGCTCCTGCAGACACAACTAATTCCCCATCAATTAAGATCGTCAATGATCCAAACGACAATGATCCAAACGATGATAAGTTCATCTGCCTTAATCCACCCTGCAAATTCCCTGTAACTTTAAGGGTGACGGATGATGAAGGCTTTACGGCAACTTATAGCCTCGATATCAACGTTACTGACCCGCCGCATCCTCCTGTTTCAAATGCGGGCGGCCCATACATGGTATCCACATGCCCTACTGATTCACTTCAGTTGGATGGGCGGAAATCATTTGATCCGGATCAGGGTAAGTTTCAAACAGGCTGCAGTGACTGTGACGGAGATACTATAATGGCGTGGGATTGGGATCTTAAGGCACCATATTTCCCGACTCCTCCTGTAAACCCTGATAAATCTGGGCCAATTGTGACCGTTACCGCGGCTGATCTTCTGAGTTATTTTAATATAGGAAAGAACACCGTCGGTCTTCGGGTGACAGACAACACACCCGAGGCATTTCCTGCCAGTGGAGACCCAGCGCTTACAAATGTAAATTTTAGCACTGTAGATGTATATGATGCTTGTGCATGTAATCTGGCAGCTCGTGCAAAGGCAGGAAAGATACAGCTCACGTGGACCCATCCGGTCGGTTCTGCAGAAACCTATGATGTTTATAAAAGTGAAGTTGGGCCTAATACCGGGTTTATTAATATAAAATCGGGCCTTGTAACAACCTATGCAACGTATCTTGACACAGATGTTACAATTGGAAAGGCCTATTGGTATAGAATCATGAGCAGCAAAGGCTGCGGCTCGAAATCCGTTAAAATAACTTCGACAACAAGATAAGTTTGTAATAAATTAAAACCCTCAAACTCCCGCATGCAAACGTTTTTTGCATGCGGGAGAAATATTTAGTTTAATTAAGGTTATTAAAACAATGAAACAAATTGTTATATTCTGTTTTATTATTTTTTTAAGTGCATGCAATATCTGGGCTTCTGATATTCTTATCCAGAAACAAGATTCCGCGATCAGTATTTATACAAAAAATTCTGCTTTAAAAGAGGTCTTAAAAAAATTTTCCGAGATAACGGGAATAACGATTCAAAACACTGAAGCGATATCTGAGTCTGTCTCTGTTAATATGGAAAAAAAGACCATAGAAAAAGCACTCGCTTTAATATTAACCAACTATAATTATGCCGTTTTATACAAGAAAAATACAAATGGCGAAATTATACCAGGCTCAGTCCAGATTATTGAAAAAAAGAAAGATGACGTGAATAGCAAGGAGAGTCTCGAAAAAACTGCTAACCTGGATATAAAAGACGACCCTTTGACAAAAAAAGTTCAGATTGAAGATTTTAAAAATATAGAGGTGCTAAGACACCAGATAACAGCTAAATCAATTCAAGGTGAAAAAAAAACAACTGGTTCTCCAGATATTTTAAATGAGCACGGCATAAAAATTTTTGAGTTGAAATCTCAGTCTGTTTTTTCCAAAATCGGATTAGTTAAAGGAGATACCATAAGAGCAGTTAATGAAACTCCTGTAAACTCAACTGACGAGTTTATCAAATCCTTTGCGAATAATATCCTTGCAAAGGGAAGGGTTCGCATTGAACGAATAAGTGCAAACAACAAAATCGACCCAATTTACATCAATGCTCCATAAGATATCCTATCAGTAGTTCATGAGGCTGTATATAAAGCTATTTTTAATTTTCCTCCTTTTTTCATTATTTTTTCTTTTCATCTATTTTATATTTGGGAATCCAACAGAAGCAATTTTCAGCCAAGACAAATGCATTGAATGGTTCACCCGGACAAAATCGGTTGCATGGATGATCGGTATCCTGTTCCTGGTATCGGACATCGTGACACCGGTTCCGGCCACCGGGATCATGGCGGCTCTGGGCGCTGTTTATGGCGTAGTGCCCGGAGCCATTTTCAGTGTTATCGGTTCTGCCGGTGCGGGTCTCATCGGGTATGGAGCAGCTAGAGCGCTTGGCGTGAGAGGCAGCAGATGGATTGCCGATGAAAAGGAAATTGAAAAATTTAAGGTTTTTTTCGACCGGTGGGGTGGATATGCCGTCATCCTCAGCCGGGCCATGCCCATTTTGCCGGAGGTGATCTCCATCCTGGCAGGACTTTCCAGAATGAAATTTTCAAGATTTTTCTCCGCTCTGCTAGCAGGAACCATTCCCACCTCTTTCCTGTTTGCCTGGATGGGGTCCTATCCCGGATTCCCATATGGAACAGGCATCGTTCTGGCCTTGCTGGTTCCGGTTCTCCTATGGCCGCTCTTTATCAAGATGGCCAGAATTTAACAAGCTATGGCAAAAAATACTCAAATTATGAATTTTATTTCATAATTATTTGATTTTTATAGTCCCCCGTCTGCCCTTGTTCTATTTTATTTAGTATAAAATTCCTTTAATTACAGCATATTATAAATTAATCGCCTCTTTATTGAAATTAATCTGGGTATGGTACTAAAATTGCATTTAAATGCTATAATTCATGTGATTCCCCTTGCATGATACCTGAATGATTCCCCCGATCATTTGACACAGACGAGTAAATGCCGCGCTTCATGAGGCGGCGTACTCGATTTTTCAAACAAAATTAATCCGGAGCGATGATGAGTTCAAAATATGGCGTGATGTTTGTGGGTCTGTGTGGTCATTTATCAACAACTGCTATGGCAGGCGCCATGGCAGTTGCCAAAAAACTGTGTCCGCCGATTGGTATGATTTCGGAAACAGAAAAATTCAAAGCAATGCCTTTTGCCGATCTGTCCGGCTTTGTTTTCGGCGGATGGGACATAAGATCCTGTTCCGACTCCCGCAAGGCGTTAAAGGACATCGGGTTTGATGATATCGATCAATTGATTGAAATTTCAAAAAATCTGGAAGCCATCCAGTCCCGCACCTTTCCCGGCATTATGCTCAATGCCGGAGAAGCCATATCAAATATTTCCCAGCAGGCTCATGTGTTTAAAACAGACAGGATATCCACTGCTATCGATAAGGTCAGGGATGATATCGAAAATTTCAAGCTTGAAAACGGACTTGAAAAAGTCGTGGTCATCAATCTTGCGTCCACAGAACCCCTGATGGCCAACCCGGAGGATCTGTCAAGCTGTGCCTCCATCCAACGGCTGATTGCGGCGAACCGGATTGACGGCATCCGGCCGAGTCTTGTCTATGCCCAAGCCGCCATCACATCCGGATGCGGCTATATTAATTTTACCCCGTCCGAAGGTGGGTTTTCGCAAGGCCTTGTGGAGCTTGCAAAGGAGTACCGGGTTCCGGTCATGGGCAGTGACGGTAAAACCGGAGAAACCCTTGTAAAATCAGCTCTTGCACCCATGTTCGCCATGAGAAACCTGGAGGTCCTGAGCTGGGAAGGCTATAATATCCTGGGCAATATGGACGGCAAAATCCTTCAGAATGCTGAAAACGGCTCAACAAAGATTAAAAGCAAGGATCGCCTCCTGCCCCACATTCTTGGATATCAACCCCATTCCAGGGTATCCATTGATTATGTGCCTTCTCTTGGAGATCGGAAAACCGCCTGGGATTTTATCCATTTCCAGGGGTTTCTCAATACGAAAATGACCTTACAGTTCACCTGGCAGGGATGTGATTCCGCATTGGCAGCCCCCCTTGTCCTGGATCTGGCAAGGTTCGGGATTCTGGCCATGGAAAGAGGTGAATCCGGGGTCATGAGCCACATGGCATCCTTTTTTAAATCTCCTTTTGGGATTGATGAACATTCTCTGGAAAAGCAGTTCAGGCTTTTGGAAGAATACTGTCAAAAGGTTTCGCATTAGTGCTTGAGTTCCAGAAGATGGTGTCCCTTATTTATCTTGCGTTATGGTGGTAATGTGATTAAAATACCGTCATGGAAACAAAGGCCAACTAAGCTTTTCGGGATGTCTATAGCAGACCCGGTAACAGAGTCGGGCTATAAGAAGGAGAAGAGGCATGATTAGAGAAATTATCAAACCGCAAACCCAAAGCCACACCATAGAGATCCCCAAAGAATATTTAAACATAGAGGTTGAAATACTTATTTTTCCGATAGGTTCTACAAAGCCACACTCAGGTCAAAGTGATCAGCTGATAAGAAAAACATCTGGTATTTTATCCGGAAGAAAAGTCGATCCAATAATCTGGCAAAGAGAAACCAGAAGCGAGTGGGATAACAGGAAATGAGATACCTACTTGACTCAAACATCATCATTTACCATTTGAATGGAAATAAGACTGCCACTGAGTTTATCCGGGAAAATATAAACAGTTGCGCCATATCACAGATTACTTATGTCGAAGTGTTGTCTTTTGATTTTGAGAATGAAGATGAACGTGCTGAGGTTAAGGCATTTTTAGAATGTTTAGATATTTTTGAAAATTGTGAAAGCAGATAAAGGCTTTAAAGGATATCGGGTTTGATGATATCGATCAATTGATTGAAATTTCAAAGAACCTGGAAACTATCCAGTCCAGGACCTCTGATTGCCAAACCAGAGGTCCTGTCGAGCTTTGCCTCCATCGAACGGCTGATTGCGGAAAATCGGATTGACGGCATTCGGCCGAATCTTGTCTATGCTTGATCATGTGATTAAAAACTTGAAGATCGAGTTAAAGGTGAGCAAATGAATTTATTTACCGCTGTTGTCCAAAAAGAAGACGACCTTTATGTGGCCCAATGTCCCGAAGTGGGAACAGCCAGCCAGGGGGAGACCATTGAAGAAGCTATAAAAAACCTTCAGGAAGCCACAGAGCTTTATCTGGAAGAGTTTCCCATGAAGCAAGTTGCCCGGCCGTTTATGACCACGTTTGAGGTGCCGGCCTGTTAATTCTCAATAAATTTGATCAGTTCAGGAACTGTTCTTGCGGATTTGATTTTGCCTTTTAAGGCTTTCAACTGGTTGATATCTCTGATGGATTTGATTTTTGCAATAATGGATTTACAATCGTCAGTGTCACCGAATTTGATGCTGACCGCAAACTCGATTCCTTCAAGAAGCCCCTGTTCAAGCCCTTCATTTCTCAGTTTTTCAGCCTGTTCAAGCCCTTTTTGAAACCCTTCGTTTCTCAATTTTTCAGCCAGTGTCATAATCAGCCCTCCTTTATCTTCAGACAATGAGTTGGATACAATGGATTGAAATTTTTCAGGTGTAATATCCTCCACGTTGCTGAATATGTATTTTATCAAAGATTCAAAATATTGCAAACCTGTTTCTTTTTCAGACAGGTCTTTTAAGAGTGATAATATACCCGGCATCTTGCTCGTAAAATCATAATCAAAAATATGCTTGAAGATCAGCATAACCACACGGGCGTTGATGGTTCCCTTGATTTCAGCATCTGAATATTTTGAAAGATCATACAAAACATATTGAAAATTCGGGATATAGTCGGCCATGACATCCACAGGGCCTTCAAGCAGGGAAGAAAAATGTAACTTTGCCTTCCAGTTTTGGGAGCCGTGATACAGCAGTAAGGGAATAACGATGGACAGTTTCTTTTTTTTGGATTGTTTTTGATCCAGCCTCCAGATTTTGATCATATACTCAAGCAACTGAAGATGAACCAGCCGGTCAGGATAGCTTTTATGTTCAAATAAAAAATAGATGTATCCGACCGTACCCCCTAAATTAACCTTGTACAGCATGTCTGAATAATAATTTTTCAGGTCGTTTTCTATGAATGTGTCTTTGCAGATTTCAAGGGAGTCCAGATTTACAATGCTCAACACTTTTTTGGGCAGATAATTTTCTAAAAATGCCTTTGCATTGGATTTGTTACTCCAGGTCTCTTTGAAAAGACTGTCATGGGGATTTTGGATCATATTTTCCATATATTTCGAATATCATGCAATCAGGCTGGCATCAAGGTGAAAATTATTCTGAATATCCATCAGCAATCCAAACGGTTACAGCTCAAACTCCCTGATTTTATTTCTCAGCGTGGTCCGGTTCATCCCGAGAAGGTCTGAAGCCTTTAGCTGGTTCTGGTTACAGGTGTCCATCGCATTTTTGATCAGAGTTTTTTCCACAACAGACAGGACCTGTGAATAGAGGTGGCCTTTTTCCGGGAAAAGCTCCTCTCTTTTTTCAAACCAGGATCTGACCTGGCCTGAAACCGAAGTTTCGGAAAAAAGGTCTTTTTCTTCAATAAGTGGCGGTTCTGCAAATTCAATGTTGTGAATACCGATGGTATCAACCCTGGAAAGAAGGGCTCCTCTTTTAATCACATTTTCAAGTTCCCGGACATTCCCCGGCCAGTGATGCCCCATCAAAAGGGCCAGGGCGTTTTTTTCAATTCCTTTTATTTCAAGCCCCATTTCCCGGTTTGCCTTTCTGATGAAATGGGGTACCAGTTCCGGAATATCCGCTCTTCTTTCCCTTAAAGGAGGGATTTTAAGAGTGATCAACTGGAGACGGTAATACAGATCGCTTCTGAACCGGCCGGCTTTCATTTCCGCCAGGAGATTTTTATTGGTGGCTGTAATCACTCTTGCCGAACCGACCGGAATGGTTTTAAGCCCGCCCACCCGGACAATGGTCTTTTCCTGGAGAACCCGCAACAATTTTATCTGAAGGGAAAATTTTAAATCCCCGATTTCATCCAGAAAAAGGGTCCCG
>CAMBQS010000120.1 GCA_945870015.1 Desulfocicer vacuolatum DSM 3385 | reverse complement strand
TCTCCATTTTTAACGATATAGTCCACATCCAGCTTAAACAGGGTATGCGCTTTCAGGGCTTGATTGGTATGATGGAGCAGCTCAATGTGCTTGGGGTCATACAGATTGGTCACCTGCAATTTTTTTTCCGCCTTTGCAACCCCCTCTTCTGTCAGTACCGCAGATCTTGCTTTTTCATCAATGGTATAGTCCACATCTTTTGAAAAGGAAGGTATAATACTGTTTACCTGATAATAAAGACTCGTGGATTTTTCCGCCGGGCCGGAAATAATCAGCGGAGTCCTTGCTTCGTCTATAAGGATACTGTCAACTTCATCCACAATCGCGAATGACAAATCTCCCTGCACAAGAGACTCTCTATTGAATTTCATGTTATCACGGAGATAATCAAAACCGAATTCATTGTTGGTGCCATATGTGATATCATATCCATAGGCTGCCTGACGCTCCTTGTCATTCAAATCATGAACAATGGTGCCACAGGATAATCCCAGAAAGTGATATATCTTTCCCATCCATTCAGAGTCACGCTTTGCCAGATAATCATTCACCGTGATGATATGAACCCCTTTTCCGTTCAATGCATTCAGATAAGCCGGCAGCGTTGCGACAAGTGTCTTTCCTTCTCCTGTTTTCATCTCCGCAATCTTGCCCTGATGAAGGATGATTCCGCCAATAAGCTGGCAATCAAAATGTCTCATATTCAAAACACGTTTTGAGGCCTCTCTTACGACTGCAAACGCTTCCGGAAGGATATCTTCCAGGGTTTCACCTTCTTGTAAACGTTTTTTGAACAAGGCTGTCTGGCTCTTGAGATCTTCATCGCTCATTTTAGAAACAGCGGGTTCTTTTTGATTGATCAGATCAATGGTTGGGGTTATGCTTTTGACAACCCGATCGTTTTTACTACCAAAAATTTTTGTCAATATCATCGAGATCATGGATCATTATTCCTTTTTGGGTTACTTTATCTGAAAGAAAACAGATGAGACCATGCAGTTACTATGCTTTTATCATTCTGCCCTAGCATTCGCAGACTCCATTATCATAATTGACCAAGAGTCTAAAGAGAATTCATAAGATCCATAAGAATTTAACAATAGCTTGGGTTGATTTAATGTTGAATGCGGGTATCTGATCCGTAAATGAGATGTCCTGATGTGTGTGATTTGAGAATAAATCTGTCTGGTTATGGGATGATTTTCATATCAATTCAGAATGTATGTTTCCGGATTTACGGAAATGCCATGCATCTTGACATCGTAGTGCAAATGGGGACCTGTGCTTCTTCCGGTATTCCCAACCTGGGCGATTTTATCTCCTCGTCTTACAGTATCACCTTGTTTTTTTGTAAACTGATGAAGGTGCGAATATCGTGTTACAATACCATGCCCATGGTCGATCGTAATGGTATTTCCCAGCAGACCATCCGTTCCCGTGAATGCCACCACACCGTCACCGGGCGCGATAACCGGGGTTCCCGTCTTGGATGCGATATCCAATCCTTTATGGAACTCTTTTAAGCCTGTAAAGGGAGATCTTCGATAGCCAAATCTTGATGTTATCCATCCATTTGCAGGCGAAACCGCAGGGGTTGATGCAAGCAGATTTTTCTGATCATCCAGGTGTTGAAGCAAAGACTCAAACCCTTTTTTCTGTTTGACGGAGATCTCTGTAAACTGGGCAACCTGTTCATGCATCTCCCGGAGCAGACTGCTGTGGTTTTTTTCAAGGGCGATATTCAGATCCAGATCTTCCGGTGCAGAGCCTCCAACACCAAAAATGCTGTTCTGGCCTATTGTGTTTTCAATATTGGCAATAACTCTGATTTTTTGCTCAAAATTATTGAGATCCACAAGTTTTGTTTTCAACAAATTGATTTCATTTGCATACATCTGTATCTGTTTTCTCTGATTCTGAATCTCCAGATCCTGATCAAAAACTTTCTGTTTTAATCCTCCGGTAACAAAAAAAGTTTTTTTCAACTGAAAATAATCAAAAGATAGGATACTAAAAAAGAAAAGAACAAAGGATAGTGAACCGATTGTCAGCCATAGCGTGAGAGCGGAAACGGTGATTCTTTTAATGGAAGACCCGGTGTTGCTGGCAATGATAAAAGTGATTGTTTTTGTCATGGATAAAATATCAAGTGTCCGTTATTGGTTTTCAGGTTATTTTACTAAGGGGTCAGTATGTTTTCTGTATGAAAGTGTTCTGAATGATTTGTTTTTTAACATGAACTGTTACAATCTGTCAAGTTCCGTTTTTCTGAATTGATTTTTTTTACTGAGCTGTTGAGCTAATTTCAAAACGATAAAAAACCGTCACACCGGCGAAGGCCGGTGTCCAGAAATACTGGATAGCGCTTCACTGCACTGCGTGTCCAGCTTTCGCCGGAATGACAGCAAGAGACTTTTGAAACTGGCTCTATTGGATTTCGATTATTCAACAATGAGAAAAAAAGAGGTCAGAAAATTTTTAGAGGGGATAGATCTCTCTATCCCCTCATATTTACCTGCGATACAGGATTCCGGAAAATTCCGATCAGATGATACCCAGTTTGAACTTGAGTGATTTCAGGGTATTCAACATCAGCATGGTAATGGTCATCGGGCCGACACCGCCTGGAACCGGAGTAATGGAACCGGCGATCTCTTTGGCTGCTTCAAAATCTACGTCCCCTTTCAGGATCGCAATTTTTTTACCGGTTTTTTCACTTATTTTTTCTCCAACCCGGTTTACACCGACATCGATGACACAGGCTCCGGGTTTAATCCATTCCGGTTTTACAAGATCCGGAACACCTGCCGCAACAATCAATATGTCGGCACGTTTGCAATGGAATGCAAGATCTTTTGTTCCAGTGTGAACGATTGTTACGGTTGCATTTGCACCTTTTCCTTTTTGAAGCATCATGTTTGCAATCGGTTTACCAACGATATTGGATCGACCCACAACAACAACCTCTGCACCGCTTGTTTTCACGCCGGCCCTGACAATCATCTCCTGGATACCTGCAGGCGTACAGGGTGGAAACTTTACTTCATTCCCACCAATCATGAGACGACCGACATTTACCGGATGGAATCCATCCACATCCTTGTCCGGATCAATTGCATTCAGGACTTTTTTCTCATCAATATGTTTGGGCAAAGGCAGTTGAACCAGGATACCATTGATCGCGTCATCTTTGTTGTATTTATGAATCAGGGCAAGAAGGTCTGCTTCCGAGATATCAATCGGTTGTGTATCCTGAATCTCATGAAATCCAACCCGGTGGGCAGTTTGAATTTTAAGGGTTACATAGGAAATGGATGCAGGATTTTCACCCACAAGAATGGTAACGAGTCCCGGCACCTTTCCATGCTGTTTTTTGATTTGAGCAACTTCAGCGGTAATTTCCTCGAGAATCTCCTCTCGAATTTCAGTTCCCAGAATTAATTTTGCGGACATTGCAAATCTCCTTTTGTAAAAGTTACGGTTGATTCTTATTTTGTATGTTGTTTCTGTACTGTTTATCTAACAGATTTATGCAAGAGCTGACTCCCTCAGGAGAGAGGTATCATTCACAATGAGTTCATATCTGAACGTAAAGTGAATACAAATCAACATGAGGTCTGTCAAGAATTTATTTTAATTTTGAATGTTTCTGGGATTGCTATGTCTCAGGCTTTTTTTATTCACTCATCAGTTCTTCCATAGGGATAAGTGTGATATTTTCTTCTGATAAAACCCGAACCGCCTTATCCAGATCATCAAAACCAAAAATGAGCACAGCATGATTCTTGTTGCTTTCGGTAACCCCATATACATATTCGATATTTATGCTCTGTTTTTCAAGGGTTTGAAGCAGCCTTCCCAATTCACCGGGTTTATCCGGTATCTTGACAGCGAGGACTTGTGTGAGGCTGACGGTAAATCCTCGATCCCGCAGGATTTTTTTTGCACGTTGAGGATCGGAAACAACCAGTCTCAATATGCCGAATTCCGATGTGTCTGCCAAAGATATCGCTTTGATATTGATGTTGATTTCACCCAGGTTTGCTGTAATGTTCGCCAGCCTGCCAGCCTTGTTTTCAATAAAAATAGAAAGCTGTTCGATCTTCATGATTGTTCTCCCTTTTTTATTATAGCTGATTAATATACCTATACTGGAAGCGGAATCAATTCCAGCCCGGTTTTTTCATCCAATCCCATCATAAGATTCATATTCTGGACAGCTTGTCCTGCAGCACCCTTCGTCAGATTGTCAATTGCGGAAACAAGGATTATTCTGTTGTTCCGGGTATCCACTTTCAGGCCGATGTCACAAAAATTGGTGGTTCTTACATTCGATACATTTGGAAATGTCCCCTCTTTGCAGATGCGGACAAAATATCGATTCTGATAATAGGATTCCAGGCAATCCCGGATATCGGTTTCCTTTATATCCCGGACAATATTTGCATATATCGTCGTCAGCATCCCCCTGGTTATCGGAACAAGATGAGGAACAAAAGTGATCTGTACAGGCTCTCCGGCTGCGATACTCAGGTTTTCTTCCATTTCAGGTGTATGCCGGTGATTCGACACTTTATAGGCTTTAAAGGACTCATTCACTTCACAGAAATGGGTATCGAGAGAGATGGAACGGCCTGCTCCACTCACCCCTGACTTTGCATCCGCGATAATCGAATCGGTCATCACCATCTTGTTTTCAACCAATGGAATAAGCGGCAAGAGCAGACTTGTCGGGTAGCAGCCTGGATTTCCAATCAAAGAAGCTTTCTGAATCAACTCCGAATTGATTTCGGAAAGGCCATAAACAGCAGATTCGGATAACCTGCCGGCGGTGTGCGGCTGATAGTGTTTTTCATATACAGCGATATTCCGGAACCGGAAATCAGCGGAGAGATCGATCACTTTCATATTATTCTTTATCAGCTCCGGAACAAAAGCCATCGGGAGTTTGTGGGGCAGTGCAGTGAATACCACATCTGCATGGTTGATCAGGCGATCAATATGGTACTCTTCACAAGGGGTATCCATGATACCTTTCATGGAGGGGTAAACCTCACTGAAAGGAACACCTGCATACTGCCTGGAAGTTACGATGGTTATTTTTACGTCTGGATGCCCCAGAAGTATCCGGACAAGTTCTGCACCGGCATACCCTGTTGCACCCACTATTCCAACTCGAATCATGGTTTTTCCTCACTCTGTCTGCTGTCGAATGGTTAAAAGGCCTCCATTCAGTATAAAAATCTGTAAGTAAATATGGATTTTTTCCACTTGTTAATCACCTGCGCCGGCAGTTGAATTTCTTGACATTAGCATAAATTTGAAGTAATGTGAACCAACTCTGCATGAAAACGGATAAATGCCCGAATACAACTGCAGAAATGCCCCGATGATCTAAATAATCCGTTAATATAAACCAGACGATCAACTCAAAAAAAGGAACACCTCATGATTGATGCCCTTGATCTAATGGCATTAGAGGAAGACAGGGACAGAAGATCCGGTGATGATCGCCGGTTTCTCAGCTATGATATCTATCTTCCGGATAGAAGAAAGGTCAATGAGCGCAGAGATGGACTCGACAGGCGAAAAAGAACGCTCGCTGCCCGAAATCAGACAGGCGCACAGCTCTCTACGTAATCCTGAAATCGGCTATCCATTCTTCCACTTTTCCACATCCTCTTTTCCACATGTCTTGAAAAAAGTTTTTGCAATATTGGATGAGTACACAATGATCTGTTTCAAAAGATCCATCAGTTCCATATGGACTTCATGGGTTGTTATGGATTCTTTTTTTTCATATATAATCCGTTCAAGATGGAGAGCTCGAAAACGTGATTCAAGGTCAAGATATTTTCGTTCTCCGGACATGATCACAATGGCTTTTTTTGGATTTCTTTCTGCAAAAGCATCTCGAAGCAGAAAGATCTGCCGACAAACTTTTTCATGATATATCATTAATTCTTCCCGGCCTTCTTTAGAAAAATCCTTTTGCAGGGCTTGTTTTTTCTTAATGAGCGGTATCATATTCCGATGGATAATGTCACCGATACTTTCCATATCTTTTATAATGGAAATCATTCCATAAACTTCACTGGCCTGCGAGTCTGAAATATCCTGTCTGGCAATTTTGATAAGATATTCCCCTATCCTTTCTTCCAGAAAATCGATTTTCTCCTCACGCAAGTCAATTCCTTCCAGCAGGGTAAGCTGAGGAAAAATCTCATCACGCGTTGGGATTTCCCGGACAAGAAGATCCAGTTCATCTTTTTCCTGTATTTCCTGTGACAATAATCTGGGATCAGACATAAACGGAATGATAATCGCCCGAAGCATCCTTCCCAGGAGTTTCGCCATCCTTGATATTTCCGTTCTGGCCAGATCAATCGCCAATGCCGGAGTGGATATACAACTATCATCGATATGCCATGTAATTAGTTTCAAATCTTTATCCACCTCTTTGTCCGGAAGTATTTTCATAATAACGCGGGCAAAAATCATTGAGAATGGAAGAAAAATCAGAGCGGTTCCCACATTAAAAAAAGTATGTGCATTTGCGATCTGCCGGGAGATGTCGGAATTGAACCTCTCTGCTATTATTCTGATGATCCAACTGAATTGAGGTATCCATAAAATAAACAGCAACACACCTGCGATACGGAACAGAACATGGGCCATGGTCACTCTTTTAGCGTCCCTGGATGTTCCGATACTGGCAAACACCGCAGTAACGCATGTGCCGATATGCGCACCAAAAAGCAGCGGTATCCCGGCCTCCAGGCTTAATAGCCCCTGTTGCGACATAACAATAACGATTCCGATTAAAGCGCTGCTGCTTTGGATGATTGCGGTAACAACCGCTCCTACCAGAATACCATAGATCGGCTTTTCAAGTCCCTTCAGAAGATTAATGAAACCCGGATAATCATGGAGTGGTTTCATGGAATCGCTCATCAGTTTCATCCCATAGAACAGAATTCCAAATCCAAGAAACATACTGCCGATATTCTGAATAAATTCTTTTTTGGAAAACATCTGCATTGCAAACCCGATAATAATCATAACCAGCGCATAATCGGTTAATTGAAAAGCAATCAATTGGGCAGTGATTGTAACCCCGATTCCGGCGCCAAAAATCACTCCGATTGTCTGGGCAAAAGTCATGAGTTCTGCATTCACAAAACTGATCAGCATGACGGTTGTTGCGGAACTTGATTGTATGATCATGGTAAAGACTGCACCCGCAATGAGTGCGATGAATGAATTTTTCGTCAGGGCGGCAAGAATGTTTCGAATCTTATCGGCAGCGTTTTTTTTCATTCCGGAGCTCATCTTCTCCATACCGTACAGAAAAAATGTCAGTCCACCGAACAGGGAGATGATCAACATGGGCCAGGAAATCGATTTCATTTCCTGCTGAACTGCAAAGAGCTGGGAAGGAAGAGTGATAATCAATAGAACGGCAAATCCGAAAATCATACGTATCGAATGCTTGTTCCGGTTGCGAATCCGGCCAATATTATCCATGATTGTCATATGTCCTCTTTTTTCGGATCTATATCGATTTGAAGTAAAAAAAAGCGGGTAGTTTGCATGATCATCTGCATGATATCATATAATATCATATAATATAATAAAAGTGATCAACAGAAAGAAAAAGCAAAGACCTGTGAGCCAATTTCAAAACGATTAAAAAATGTCACACCTGCGAAGGCCGGTGTCCAGAAAAGTACTGAAAATACTGGATAGCGCTATGGTTGCGCCTGGCGGCTTTGAAAACTGCACTGCGTGTCCGGCCTTCGCCGGAATGACAACAACAGACTTTTGAAATTGGCTCTAAAGACCTGTTATTTGATTTGATAGACTTTTTTTAAATAATTTATGAATTCGCTGTCCTTGCAAAGACTTCGATTTTCCGTATCACAAATCTTTGCAACCGGCTGCCCATTACACTCCACCATTTCAATAACAATATCCGGCGGTTCAATACCCATATCATTGGTCAGATAGGTTTTTAACCCAAAAGCGACATTGATTAATTCCCTGAATGTCTGATGAAGTTCTACAGCTTTTTCAAAATCGATCCCATCTGTAAAGACTGCGGTTTTGGATAAAGGATCAATACCCAGCTTATCATAGTGTTCAATCAATTTAACACACCATGAAACACTGTCACCGCTGTCATGCTGACATCCATCAAACAGTTTTGCAAAATAGAGATCAAAATCTTTTAAAAATGCCTGAAACCCGACAACATCCGTGAGCGCGATTCCGAGCTCACCCCGGTATTCCTGAGCCCAGCTTTCAAAGGCTGCTTTCTGGCTGTCTGAAATCCGTGTACCCAGTTGCTGATGTCCCTGAAGCCATTCATGGGTCATCGTGCCGATCGGTTTGACCTTGAATTGTTTTGCCAGGGCAATATTACTGGTTCCAACAAAAATATGCGGCCTGAACTTGGCTTTCAAGGTCTCGATGATTTTGGTATGCCAGGCCAGAGAATACCGGTATTTTGTTCCGATATCTGCAAATTTAAACCTGGGAATCTGGCCGGTTTTCATAAGTTCAGTCAGGTAATTAATTTTATCCGACAATATCTCCTCACCGGCTTTCATTGCCTTTTCCGGATCATGATTACCGGAATCGCAGTTGCATTCATTTTTTGAATAGATTTCGCTGACAATGGCCAGGATAGGGGTTTCATACAATATTGTGGATATCCATGGCCCTTCGATATCGATCTGTACCCCACCCTCTTTATCCAGATAGGCGTTCAGGTATCTCCTATTATGCTGAAACAACCGGAGATACTCCAGAAAATCTTTCTTTAAAAAAGGAATCGATGACAGATAGGTGATTTCATCCTCTGTAAATCGCAAAGAGCAGAGATGATCAATTTCCGACTTAATCTCATCCAGAAACGGAATTTTTTTATTTTTACAAGCAAATTTATATTTTACCGTAACTGCTGGATAGGTATGCAGAACCGCCTGAGCCATGGTAAGCTTGTTAAAATCTGTATCAAGTAAACTCTTGATAATTGCCATATTGATCTTCTCCGGAGCAAAATTGTAATGATCGTTAACAACCAGTATTAATTTAATTTTATTCTAAAATGCAGG
>CAMBQS010000119.1 GCA_945870015.1 Desulfocicer vacuolatum DSM 3385 | reverse complement strand
AGATCTTGCCTGCATCTCCTTGACGGTTCTAACAATTTTAATAATCGTCTCCTCCGGCCATCATTGGTTTGAAAGCGGCTGTATCTTTTTTCGAAATAATTTGAAAAATATTCATTTTTTGCGACAGTAAAGCAATCATGTCAAAAAGTCAACCAGCACAAAAACCTGAATTTCTGAATAATCGAGGCCCGGTTGTAATCGTGGATACCCGGCATCTCACGCCGATGACTCACAAATATTATTTCCAGATTTTACCTTGCCTCAATAAATTTCCTATGCTAACTTTACAGAAGTTGTTTGCCTGAAAAAAACATACGGAGCTTATCATATCGGCTATGATATTGAGCAACCGGAATATACATCCTGATAAAAAAAACAGTATGAACTATCAGGAATGATCGCGGGGTTTGCATGAAAAAAAAAATGATCGTTGTGGATGATGAAAAAATGATCCGTAATATGCTGGAAGCAGCGATGACACGGGAAGGTTATGAAGTCATTTGCGCAGAAAGCGCGGAAGAAGCCCTTGAAATATTACAAACATTCAAGGCTCAAGTCATGTTCCTTGACCTCAAGCTCCCTGGAATGAATGGCATGGAATTGTGTAAAATAATTCGAGAGTTGTATCCGATGTCCATTTCTTACGCGATCACAGGATATGCATCCCATTTTGAATTGTCCGATTGTCGAAAAGTAGGTTTTGAAGATTATTTTACCAAACCAGTGGATCTGAAAACCCTGTTTAAAGCAGCCACCGACGCTTATGAAAAGATTCAGCGGTGGGGAAAAAACTGAAATCCGGACGGCAAAAGTCGGGTTTGAAATTTCTTCACGATACGGTTTTTACAAGGGTCAGTTTATTCCCTTTTTCATTGAATGCATAGGTTGAAAAATACTTCCGGATAATGACAAGCCCCCGGCCATGATCGGAATCAGAATCCGGCTTTCTTTTTTCAGCCGATTTCCAGTCAAACCCAGCTCCCTCATCCTCAATCTCCATAATCAGCTCTTTCCCGATTCGGGTCAGACAGTATTTCACCATTTTGGACCGATTATTTTGATGGCCATGCCGAACCGCATTTGTAAGTCCTTCACGCATGCATAAGCAAACAGGGAATATCTCGGATTGAAGCCCGCTTTTCTCTAAAAAAATTCTGGATTCCTGATCCGCCCGGTCAATATTTTCCATTGTCGATTGAAACGTTATTGTCAACCGATCCACTCCATGCTTTATTTGAAAATCATTATGCCCAGCCATCATTCTTTCTCTCAAAAACAAAACAGATGAAAAAGCATTGCCGCTGAATCATACCTCTATCCCAAGCAAAACAATATCATCATCAATCGTAACATTCTCCTTGAATAACTGCCGTGCAATCTGTTTTGGTGCTTCCTGAATCGGTATGGATCTGGCTTTTTCACAAGCGGCTGCCAATTTATTCGAACCCGCGGACCATACAATTTTCTTTTCTGAGGATTCAATCAAACCGTCAGAATACATATAAAAACGATCGCCGGGATTCACATCAATTGTATGGGATCCAAAATAAACATCTTTAAAAATACCCAGGATATCACCTTTCAAATCAATACAGGCAGCACTTCCTTCTGAAGGAACAAAAATCCCCGGGGGATGGCCTGCATTCACAACGGTCATCTGCCTGGTCTTTCGATTCAATCTTGCATAACAAGCGGTTAAATATTTGCCTTCCGGTAAAATCTCAACCAGGACGTCATTGATCATCTGCATACTCTCATGTGCCTGATATACCGGTGCGGAATTTTGTTGAAGGAGTGCCTTTACAGATGCGGTAAGATAACTGGTTTTTATGTCATGCCCTGAAAAATCAGCAACAAAATAACCAAAAATATCATCAGAGATCGGTCGCACTTCATAAAAATCACCGCCTGCTTCATTCAGTGCTGAATAATAAACCCCGAATTGGGCGCGGGGACACATCTCCGGTGTCACAAGCATTGATGTCTGAGCTTCGGTGATCTGCTTTAATTTATTTGCCTGGCTTGCAATCAGTGAATTGGTTGCGATCGATAATTTTAAATGTAGGCGTACGCGTGCCAGCACTTCTCTTGGATGAAATGGTTTAATAATATAATCAACCGCTCCAAGCTCAAAACCATAGAGTTTGGTATCCATGTCGCTTACGCCTGAAAGAAAAATGACCGGTATGGTTGCCGTCGCCGAATTCTCTTTCAGTTGCCGGATGACCTGGAAACCATCTTCTCCCGGCATTTTGATATCCAGCAAAATGAGATCAGGTTTTTCTTCTACTGCCATTTTTCGGGCAGCCGGACCATTCCCGGCAGAAAGCACCTGATATCCATCTTTGGCAAGCGTTGTTTCAAGCAATTTCAGGTTGAGTGGATTATCATCCACGATTAAAATTTGAATCGTTTGATCCGGTGTCATCATATTCAATTATCTTCCGTATTCCGTCAAAATAAAAAAGGGATGGTAATATAGGCGCTCTCTTTAGCATATGGAATACCACACAAACGCGACTTTTTCCATGGTTAGGTATGGCAAAATCCTTTATTGTTGATCCAGCTCCTACATTGACAAAAAAAAGAAAACCGGATAAATGCTGAAAATATAAAAATAGATGGAAATGTCCTTGCATGAATTCACGACACTATCGAAAAGAATCTCAGGGAAAAAGTGAATTTGCAATACAATAACCCAAAGCGGTTTTAACAAATTACATGAGAGTTGTCACCACCCACCGAAATACCGATCTGGACGGGCTGGCCTCTGTGGTAGCCGGAACACTGTTGTATCCGGGATCTTTGCCGGTGCTTTCCAAACAGATCAATCCCAATGTAAAATTTTTTCTTACCGCACACAAGCGCATGCTGGATATCAAAACAGCCGATGAAATTGAACTGGATAAAATTGAAGAACTGATTGTGGTGGATACCAATCAGTGGAAACGGCTGGATGGTCTGGGACAGTTGAAGGACAAACCAGACCTTGTCATCCACCTCTGGGATCACCATTCAACCCAGGGCAACATCGACGCTCAATGGAAAAGGCAGGAAACCCTGGGGGCGAATATTACTGCAATGGTAGAGGAGATGAAAGAGAGGAAAATTCAAATTTCACCCATGGTTGCCACCCTTTTTCTTGCCGGTATCTATGAAGACACCGGAAATATGTCCTTCAGCTCCACAACCCCAAGGGACAGCTATGCAGCAGGCTTTCTTCTGGAATGTAAGGCGGACCTGGATATTGTCGCTTCCCTCATGGGCTCTGTATTATACAGCCGGAACCAGAAAAAAATTCTTTTTGAGATGCTTCAGAATGTAAAAACAGTCAATATCAACGGTTATTCAATCAGCATCAATATTCAACCCATTGATGGTCATGTGGACACCCTTGCCCAGGTCGTTCAGAAATATTCCGAGACCATAGGAGTTGATGCGGCATTTGGGATATTCCCCCAAAAAGAAGGCCGGTGTATCGTGATTGGAAGAAGCAAGAGAGACGGGCCTGATATGGCTGTCATCATGGGTCGTCTGGGAGGCGGTGGACATCCTTCCGCCGGATCGGCTCTGGTCAAATCGGTCCCACCCCAGAGTATTGAAAATCTCATTCTGGATCTGATTGAAAATCATAATCAGTCATCTGTAAGAATCTCCGACCTGATGTCTTTTCCGGTTCTAGCTGTGTCACCGGAACTCAAGATGAAAGCACTCCGGAAACAGTTGCGTGAAAATGGTTTCAAAGGTGCCCCGGTGATTGAAGATGGAAAATTGGTGGGCATGATTACCCGGACTCATTTTAAAAAACTCAAACGGGAAGATCAATGGGACGCGCCGGTTAAGGCATTCATGGCACGGAATATTGTCACCATTGAACCGGGCATGAGTCCGATGCAGGCGGTTCGAAAAATTATCACAAAAAAAGTCGGTCACCTTCCCGTAATTGAAGACGGGCATGTCATTGGAATGGTTACCCGCTCCGATCTCATGGTTTATTTCTATGACCAGCTTCCGAAATAATGCAAAATGGTTCAAATTTCGATGATTATCTCAGGCCTTCCTGCAAATCTCAAATCAAGGGTTAGCCTCGATTGCTTTTTTGATGGTTTCCAATAGTTTGTCCTGGGTGAATGGTTTGTTTAAAAAGCCATCCACACCCGCCTCTTTGGCCAGTTCGATTTGTGACATTTCAGATTCGGTTGAAATCATTACAATCGGTGTATCCCGGAATTCAGGTTGTTTTCTGGCAAGCCTTGTAAATTCAATTCCATCCATGACCGGCATATTCATATCCGTCAATATCAGATCAAATGTCTCTCCCTGGGTTAAGATATCCAGCGCAGCTTTCCCGTTTTCCGCGGTTACCACCTCATAACCAAATCCGGAAATTGCAGTTTGATAAAAAGCCAGCATTGCCTTTGAATCATCAGCAGCCAGTATCCTTTTTCCGCCCTTGGCAACAGTCACTTCCGACAACGTTTTTGCATCTTTTTTCGCATCCACCGAATCGATTGTTTCCAGCTTTTCCCGGAAAGCATCAATCCTGTTTTGATCTTTTACTGCCAGAACAGACTCCATCAGAAGTCGGGAAAGATCCGGCTCCTGGTAAAGGATCTCAAAAATATTCATGGCCTTGGCGGTTACAATTGCCCGAACCAGTCCCTGACTTTGCGGATCTTTTTTCCGGATCATCTCCATCAGCTTTTTCGTCACCCCGGGATTTACCTGGGAATCAAGAGCCGTCATTACAGCCGTGAGCAGAAGCGGATCCTGTTCCAAAAGACCGTCCATTAAAAAAATGGTGCCCTTCATGAATTGCATATGTCCGATTGCTTCGTAAACAGCATACTTGACATTCAAATCTTTTATCGCACCCTTATCCATGGCCAGAATGAGAATCTCACCGCCTTTTTTATCACCGATCAATCCCAGCACATTGGCGGCCATGATTTTCTGATCCACATCATTTTCCGCAAGTATTCTCTCAAATAACGGAATAACCTCCTTTCCTTTTTTGACCAACGCCTGATGCACCAATAACCGTCCGGTGGGGTTTCGATAGTGCAGTTTTGAAACCAGAAAAGAGGATGCTTTTTCAGCCGGCATCTGTCCCAGCGCTTCAATTGCAGCACCGGTGATCAGATCACATTTCTTATAATTCTCATCTGTTTCTCCATTCTCAACTATCCGGCAGAGGGGATCAATAGAGGTTTCATCCTGATGTTTTCCCAACATGCCAATGGCGATTGCCGCAATATCTTCTTTGGGATGACCCATAAAATTCCGAAAAATTTCAAGAAAATCTTTGGAATCGGATTTTGCCATGGCCAGAAAAATATCATACACTATCTTATGATCCTGGTGTTTCCTGAAAAGATCGATCAGTACCGGTGTTGCGGATGCAAAGCAGCGCTGACCGCAAATCTGTAGACAAAGCTTTTGAATCACTGGATTTTCATGGGTTAATCCAGATACTGTCTCCTGTTCATTTTCAACCAGCAGCTCACGAAGTGTCATGCCGACCATATAATCGATTGCATCGTCCCGGAGCGGGTTCGTATACAGCGCAAAAAGATCTCTGATGCAATCTTCATTTTTTGTCTTTTTCATATTTTCCAGCGACTCGAGCTGCTCCAGCATCCCCATCTGTTTAAAATTTTCAACTGTAATCATGATCCACCATTTCTGTTTTGTTATAATTGAAAAAATGTAGCTTCAATGAATAAAATAATATTCCTCAGCCGGATATGAGCCGGGCAATCACCTGTAATACGAAACAGATACTGACTGGAAACGGATGTCGTAAGCGTAATTTATTTTTTTGGATTGGATAATTGTGCTTCTCAGGATGAAACGAAATACTGGTTTCTTTATACCATAAGTTCCGTCCAAAAAAAATAACAATTATCGTCTATGGTGCAATTAAAAAAATATTGACACAATTCATCCACTTTGACATCGTCCAAAGCAATAAAGACGAGCCAATCTCAAAAGTCTGTTGTTGTCGTTCCGGCGAAAGCCGGACACGAAGTAAAGCGTAACACTATCCAGTATTTTCAGTTCTTTTCCGGACATCGGCTTTCGCCGGTGTGACGCTTTTCAATCGTTTGAAATTGGCTCAGACGTTCTTTTCACGATCCTGAAATTTCATATTTAAGACAGGAGATTCCCATGATGATTATAGACAGCCATTGCCATCTTGAACATGAGAATTTACCGGAAAAAATGATCCAGGCCATGGATGCCGGAGGTGTGGACAAAATCGTTCTTTTTGCTGCGGCCTGTGACAACCTGCCGTCTGTTCCCAAAAGTCTGCTATGGGTTGGCCGAACGATCCTCCAGAGTCCATTCCATAAAGTTGCGCTTTCAATTTACGAAGACGCTGTCATGTCCTCTCCCGGCAAGATAAAGGTGAGCGGAAAATTTTATGAAATTCGCACATACCCGGACAACCAGCCGGTTGCTGAAGCAATCCGGCAATATCCGGAACGGTTTATCGGCTTTGTGTTTCTGAATCCAAAAAACAATCCCAATGTAATGGAACAACTGGAACAGGGGATCCAGAATGACAATATGCGGGGCGTAAAGACCCATCCCTGGTTTCACAATTATAATCCAGGTGCCCTGCTTCAGGATGTTGCAGCAAGATGTCAGGAATTGAATCTGCCTATTTTGATGCATCTGGGAAGCCGGCCCGAAACCGGCAACATTCAGGAGCTGATTTCCCGATTCCCCAGGCAGAACTTCATTCTGGCGCACCTTGGAATTCCCTGGTTCAGAAAAACCTGGTCCATGGCCAGGGATCTTCCTAATATTTATCTTGATCTTTCAGGGCCTTATCTTTCCAGAAGCCTTGTGGCAAAAGCGGTGAAATTCATTGGTCCGGACAAACTGATCTATGGAACAGATGCGCCCTACGGGTTACGGACCAACACGCCTGGAGAACTCAGTTATGCCGGAAGCCGGTCATGGGTGGACAGCCTTCCCATCTTGTCCAAAGAAAAGGAAAAAATATTTTCCGGCAATTTATTATCGCTGATCCGTTCATGATGGATTGATCAAAAATTATCAGGCGGTCATGCCGGATTTCAGAATTTCACATCATGAAAATAGTACTGATCTATCCCTATTTCATTGAAAAGCGTGTTCAAGATGGAGATGTGGGCGTTGTTCCCATGGGCCTTTTCCATATCGGAGCGCTGCTCATGGAGTATGGATTCTCTGTTGAAATTCTGAATCTCTATCAATATACAAAATCCTCGCCGGAGATCCCGGACATATTGATTCGGGAAAAACCGGATATTATCGGTTTTTCCATTCTGAACGGAAACCGGTGGGGGGGAATTGAAATTGCGGAAATCGCCAAAAAGCTGAACCCCTCTGTTCAGATCGTATTCGGGGGAGCCGGAGCAACCTTTTTATGGCAGCATCTCATGAACCATTTTCCGGTGATCGATTATGTGGTGATCGGGGAGGGTGAGCACACTTTTCTGAATCTTGTGCGCTGTATTCAGGACAATAAAATTAATGAAATTCATCAAATTCAGGGCCTTGCCTTCCGAGACGCCCATAATCTGCGATTCACAGGAAAAGCTCCCTTTATCCAGGATCTGGACTCCCTTCCCAATCCGGCGAAATATTTTGTATATCAGCATCTTTCCTTATCCAGGGGGTGCCCGGGCAACTGCTCGTTCTGTGGATCTCCCCGGATATGGGAACGCAAGGTACGGTTTCACTCCGCAGATTATTTCGTGGATCAGATCGAACTTCTTGTGCAAAAAGGCGTGACTTTTTTTTATGTTTCGGATGATACCTTTACATTGCAGAAAAAGAGAGTGATTGAAATCTGCAAAATGATCATTGAAAGGAACCTCACCATCTCATGGGCAGCCATCTCGCATGTAAATTATATTGACGAGGAGATGCTTTACTGGATGCGGCTTGCCGGTTGCAGTCAGATCAGCTACGGCGTCGAAAGCGGTTCGGAAAAAATCCGGAACTGCCTGAATAAAAATATCCGGACAGAGCAGATTGAAAAAGCATTTCATGCAACCATTCGATTCGGTATCCTTGCAAGAGCTTATATCATCTATGGCTGTCCGGGAGAAAACCAGGACACGATTCAGGAAACCATTGATCTGATTCACAAGATCAAACCGCTGAGTGTGATTTTCTATATCCTGGATCTGTTCCCCGGGACAGCGCTTTACGCTGACTTTCAAAAAAAATTTCACCTTCATGATGATATCTGGCTCAATTATATTGAGGATATCCTGTACTTTGAGAATGACCCCGGCTTGACGCAGGAGATGATTCTTCAGTTTGGCCGGAAGCTCAGAACCGGATTTTATGCAAGCCTTCATCAATTTGCCGATGCAATTGAGCTGGTTGATAAAAAAGAGCTTTATGAAAAGCACGCTGATTTTTATTCCAGACTGGGCATGACATTCAGTCATGGAGACTATGCAGGGATTGAGGCGATACCGGACAAAAAGAATCTTGCTGAAAAAATGTTTACAAAAGCATTACAATATGCGCCCAATCATCATGCTTTTTTAGGCCTCGGGATTCTTCAGCAGCAGAAGAATGCGCTTCCGGAATCGATCAAGACGCTTGAAACAGGAGTTGCCCATTATCCGGACAGTGAACCATTGAACACCTGTCTCGGTATCTCTTATCAGAATGATCGGCAATATAAAAAAGCGCTTTCCCATTTTTTGAAATTTCCGGAATCGGAACAGGCAGCACGATATGCATCAGAATGTTCCCTGGCGCTGGATAGAGAAGTAAAAAATCGATTGTAAAATTTGCCCAATCGTTTTTATATGGTAAGATCAATACATGAAATCCTGAAATCACAATAGGAAAACAGGCAACCGGCTGTGATGAAAATAAAAAACACCTTTTACAGGCATCTTGCGATCCATGCAGCATGGATCATAGTTCCGGTGTTTTTGCTTTCCACAGCCGCATTTTCCGGCGAGGAAAAGACATTCGTCTATTTTCACAGTTCCGAGACCAGCATCAATAATTTTAAATCGTTAAAAATGGAGTTTGACAGATACCTCTCCCGTTTCGGGCCTTATGAATTGCAGCCTGTAAAGGAACGGTCTGAATTTGAAAAACAGATTATTCATCAAAAAA
>CAMBQS010000118.1 GCA_945870015.1 Desulfocicer vacuolatum DSM 3385 | reverse complement strand
AAAAAAAATCCCGATGTACCGGAGCTGGTCCGGGGAAAAACCGGACGGGTTTTTGGTAATATGATCGCACTCTTCACCATCATGAAATCATTACCCCTTGCTTACAATCGGGATATGCAGGAGGACAAGGAACCGCTTTTTGATACCATCGATACCCTGAAAGCCTGCATTGACATTTATACAAAAATGCTGCCTCTGATTCTGATTCGTAAAGACAGAATGCTGGAAGCGACCAGAACCGGTTATCTGAATGCAACGGAATTGGCAGACTACCTGGTTGGCAAAGGTGTCCCGTTCCGGGATGCCCATTCATGCGCGGGCAAGGCAGTGAGCTATGCTCTTGGAAAAGGAAAGGAACTCCAGGATCTTGAACTGGAAGAGATGAAGCTTTTTTCAAAGCGTATTGAATCCGATCTGTTTGAGTTTTTAGAGGTGCATACCATGGTGGACAGACGGAAGTCTTTTGGGGGCACAGCTACGGAAAATGTGAAGTCCGCCATAGAAGTTGCCGAAACGCAGTTGAAAAGTGAGATGGCCGAGATTTCAGTCCGGGAGCCGGTTATCCCATGAAGCCTTCATGTTTCCGGACACCGGGCAGCCAGCGTGGGAATTGTAAAAGAGGGCTGTTGTTCTGTTTCCTGCTGCTTCTGATCAGTATGACAGGTTGCGGGAAAAAGGGGTTACCGCTTCCGCCTCCGGAAGAGATTCCACCGGGTGTGGTTGATCTGTCCGGAAATCTTGACGGAGATACTCTTACCTTTTTCTGGTCTATTCCAGAGGGGAAGAATGCCGATCTGCTGGTTGGATATCAAGTATATCGCTCGGCATCCCCGATACAGGATACGGATTGCCCGGACTGCCCGGTAAACTTCTGGTTGCTGGGGGATATGGAGATCAGCGAATTCAATACATCGGATAGGGAAAACAGGAAACTGGTTTTCACCCATATTCTGGAATCGGAAGATAAGGATACCATGATTGTTGAGGATACATCTCCGGTTGTTCAGCCGGGATCGGATCAGGAAAAACAGCCGGACAGCCTAGTATATCAATATAAAGTTGTCGGGTATACGGAATACAATGTGAAAAGTCCGGATTCCAATGTGATCAGCATCCATCACCCGGTAAACACCGGAGAGGCACAGAATAAAGGCAGTCATGAAAAATAGGGGGCTTCATCTGGCCTATATTTCTGTTGGCTCCAACATGGGGAACCGGATGGAAAATTGTGAAAAGGGAATAAAACTCCTGAATGACCAGGATCACATATCGGTTCTGATCACCTCTCCATTTTATCAGACAGAGCCGGTAGATTATATTGAGCAGGATTGGTTTGTCAACGGTGTTATTCAGGTTGAAACTTCACTGGAACCGGTTTCACTCCTTGCGGTGGTAAAAGGGATCGAACAGCAGGTGGGGCGGAAATTAAGTGATATCCGATTCGGACCGCGCATTCTGGATATGGATCTTCTTTTATATGATTCTTTGGTTTTTCATTATCATGGGCTTGAGATTCCTCATCCGAGGATGCATAAAAGATGTTTTGTTTTAAAACCGCTTTGTGATATAGACCCGGATATTGTTCATCCAATACTGGATAAGACAGTGCAGTATCTGTTGGACAGGATTGACCATGAAGGTCAGGAGGTTATACAGTATCCATGTGGAGAGTGATATTTCTGATCGGCATTATCTGGGCTTTTTTCAAGGTACGCAAGCTTGTGAAGCAGATCCGTGGATCTGTAAATCAGAGCTTGTCGAATCCAGCAAACAATCAACTGGATAATCTCATGATCAAGGATCCGGTTTGTGAGGTATATTTTCCAAGGAGAGAGGGCGTTCATTTGAATGATCATGGAAAAGACCTGTATTTTTGCAGCAAAAAATGCAGGGATACCTATCTTTCGGAAAAAAAGAGTTATTGACTTTTTGTATAGGCGGGTTACACGTTTTAATAAAGGAGAAGAGGCAGATGAAGTTTTTTATCGATACCGCGAACATTGAAGAGATCAAAGACGCCAACAGCATGGGTATGGTGGATGGTGTGACCACCAATCCATCCCTGATTGCAAAAGAGGGCGGAGATTTTGAAAAGATCATCAAGGAGATCTGTCAGATTGTAGATGGGCCGGTCAGCGCCGAAGTAATCAGCATCGACGTGGATGGAATGGTCAAGGAAGCCCGGTCGCTTTCGAAAATCAGCAAGAATATTGTTGTCAAAATACCCATGACCATTAACGGGATCAAGGCAACCCGCATCCTGTCTGAAGAAGGGATCAAGACCAATGTTACCCTGGTATTTTCTCCTCTCCAGGCATTGATGGCGGCAAAAGCCGGAGCAACCTATGTGAGCCCATTTATCGGACGGCTGGATGACCTTTCACAGGACGGTATGGTGTTGATCGAGCAGATTGTTGAAATTTACGATAATTATGCTTATGATACGGAAATCATTGTAGCCAGTGTGCGGAATCCGCTGCATGTTCTTGAATCTGCAATGATGGGCGCGGATATTGCCACGATTCCATATAATGTTCTCAGTAAGCTTGCTTCACATCCGATGACTGACAAGGGATTGGAAACATTTTTAAGAGACTGGGAAAAAACCAAAAAATAAATTGGATAAATAATTAGGATAATGTCTCAACATAGCCGAATACCTGATTTTTTACGGAATCCCAATAACCTGACCATGTTTCGCATGGCCGCCAGCCCCATTATTGTGATCCTGCTGTTGTTTCCTCCGAACCGGATTTGCACATTCTTTGCCGCATTGGCTTTCACAATCGCTGCAATCACCGACTATCTTGACGGTTTTCTGGCCAGACGGGATGGCCGGGTGTCCAATTTTGGAAAAGCCATGGACCCTTTGGCAGACAAGCTGCTTGTTTCTTCTTCTCTGGTCATGCTGGTGTCGTACGGGTGGGTGCCGGCCTGGATAGCCTGTGTTATAATCGGCCGGGAGCTTGCCATAACCGGACTTCGCAATATCATTGCAGAAAGAGGGGAGGATATTTCCGCTTCTTCCCTTGGGAAATACAAGGTTGGATTCCAGATTGCAGCGATCATCCCACTTTTGCTTCACTATCGCTATTTCGGGCTGAACATGCATGCAATCGGAACTTTTTTCATCTGGGGCGCACTTGTCTTTTCAATATGGTCCGGGTATGATTATTTTAACCGTTTTAAGAAACTGTTACAAAATTAATCTATTTTTTGTTGACAAGGTTGACTGAAAACGCTAAATAGTTTGCCTTGCTGAGCGGGAATAACTCAGTGGTAGAGTGCGACCTTGCCAAGGTCGAAGTCGCGGGTTCAAATCCCGTTTCCCGCTCCATTTTTTTATAAAATCAGTTTATTGATTCCAGAATACACACCGAAAATCCAGTGCAGAATCGGTGCAAAATTTGTTCGGGGAAAGGTATCATTTTTTATCACCAAATTTGATAACTTTCCCTTCTTTTTTGGCTTTTACCTTCGGCACACCCTCCCCATTACAAGACGCTTTTTGTCTCTATTTTCATATCAGTTTCTTTTGGTCGTTAATCGTTTGCGCCACGATCCCTGTCTGTGAATTTTTAACCGCGCAAGCCTTGACTCTAAGAGGCTGAATAACAATTTGTTATTATATGAGAAAAAAGTGTTGAATAATCTGTCATATTTAATATTATGCGAAACATTGAGAAATGAGTTTAGACTTGGTATTGGAAATTAGCAAAACGTTCTCGGGAAACAGGTATGATATAACCAAGGCATTGTGAGCGACAGCAAAAAGCTGCCGCGCCACATGCCTGCCGTTCGGCTAAAATTACAAATGTTGTGATCAAATAGGTGGCAAATGGGCGAGAATATTAAAACCAGGAATAATTCAGGAGTTGACGAAGGATTGGTCGCAATGTTCCTCAAAATGTCACCAGAGGAACGTTTAAAATCGAATGATAACGCAGTACGCGCTATTTTGGAATTAAGAAATGCCTACAAATATCAAAAAAACGCAGGAAGCGAATCTAAGCGCCATAATTGAAGGCCTTATAAAGGCAGAAGTGAAGTTCATTCTTGTCGGTGGACTTGCTGCGGTAATTCAGGGCGCGCCGGTAACAACAATGGATGTGGATATTGTACATAGCCAATCTTCTGAGAATATATCAAAACTCTTTGCATTTTTAAAATCGATTGATGCAATCTACCGCCGTCCGGACAATAAAATTATCGCGCCGAAGGAGGAGGACTTTTCTGGGATGGGGCATGCGCTTTTTACGACCCGCATAGGGCCACTTGATGTTCTGGCTTTTATCGAAGAGAGGAAAACCTACCAAGATCTTCTTAAGCATACAATAGAAATTGAATTCAGAGGCCATACTATTCAGGTTCTCGACATCAAAATGTTGATTGAGCTTAAAAGAAAATCAAAAGATCCTAAGGATAAGCAGCGACTTCCTGTTCTTGAAGAAACACTCCGACAATTGGAGTAGGAATGGGGACGTCTATGATTTTATGATTTACTTTTAGAGTCGGGTCTGATATTTGAAGGATTATGCCACGAAAAGCAAGAATAGATGCGCCGGGTGCGCTGCATCATGTGATCATCAGAGGAATCGAGCGAAATAAGATATTTCGATCCAATTATGACCGGAAGAATTTTTTGAACCGGCTGGCGGAATTGATTCCGGAAACGCATACGGATTGCTTTGCCTGGGCGCTTATCCCCAACCATGTTCATTTGTTATTAAGGACCGGGCTGGTCTCGGTTTCCACAATCATGAACCGGCTTCTCACCGGATATGGGGGGTGGTTCAACAAGAAGTATAAACGGCACGGACAACTTTTTCAAAACCGGTACAAATCGTTCTTATGCCAGGAAGACCTCTATCTTAAAGAGTTGGTACGGTATATTCATTTAAACCCTTTAAGGGCAGGTCTCGTGGCAGATATGAATGAACTGGACAGGTACCCGTGGTGCGGTCACAGTGCCCTTATGGATAAAGCAGATCGACCATGGCAAAACATCGATTATGTGTTAGGTCTTTTCTCGGACCAGAAGAAGTCAGCTCGTAGAAGCTATCGGATATTTGTCGAAAAAGGGGTTACAAAAGGAAGCCGCCCGGATCTGACAGGTGGAGGATTATTGAGGAGTGCAGGCGGATGGTCGGCTCTCAAGGATTCCCGGAAGGCCGGTATCCGTCTTAAGGGCGATGAACGGATTCTTGGCGACAGTGACTTTGTAGAACATGTGCTCAAAGCTGCCGGGGAATCTCTTGAACAAAAATACGAACTCAAAGCCAGCGGACATGATTTCGACAGCGCTGCAAAGCGGGTTGCCGATGTATTTGGCATGACGGCCGAGGAGGTAGTGGCTCGCGGTAAATCACCTGGAACTGTGAAGGCCAGAGCGTTATTATGTTATTGGGCACACCGGAAACTTGGGATGACCACGGTTGAAATTGCCGGAAGATTGAATCTTTGCCAATCAGCGGTGAGTCGACTATCCATGAGGGGTGAAAAAATCAGAAATCAATATGGAGTTGATATAGTTAAGAAGAAATTCATAAAATCATAGACGTCCCTATTTTTATCCCGTATCCCGTGATGAATTCAATTATGAAAGTAGGGGAATGTAAAAGTTGACATTCCAAATGCGATTAACCTTGGCAATAGAATAATAGAATAAATTGCCCTTGATTTTTTCATTTTTAAAGCGTAAATAAATAGATCTTTTAGGCGGCATAGCCAAGTGGTAAGGCATCGGTCTGCAAAACCGACACTCTCCGGTTCAAATCCGGATGCCGCCTCCAGAAAATATAAAGGCCTGGTCGAAAGAAAATCGACCAGGCCTTTTTTGTTTTTCAAATCTGATTTAAAAACAGTCTTTTTTCCTTGAAACCATCATAATAAGGCCAAAAACACCGGAACCCAGAAGCAGCACAGAATTGGTAATGGGAATGGGAGATACAGCATCATAAGGTTTCAGGGTCAGGAAAGATCCCCGTGGGTGTTCTCCAGACCAATAGATCAATAAGGAGCTGTACCAGTCTTCATTATCTTCAATACCGCCGCCATCAAAAATCACTTCGCCACTGGTATTTTGGCTCTCATTCAAAAAAATGCTGAGATAGACCACTCCGCTATAGGACTTATCATTTTTTGAAAACGTCATGAGTGAGGGGGACCAGTCTGACCAGTTTACTCCGTCATAGCTCCAGTCTAGATTCAGGTCAAATGGAAGATTGCCGGTATTGCTGATTTTAACTATGTCGTCACCGTCGGTATCCACTAAATAAAAATGAACAGGATCTAAATAAGATTTAACTGGAACAATCGTTGCAGCCTGAACCGCCGGGATGGTAAAGATGGTCAGCATTAAAACGCATAATGTAATAAATAGTCGTCTTTTCATGATACCCTTTTTTATAGATTTCGATGTTATGGATTTGGACTCTTTTTTCGGATAGCAGAGTCAGTCAAACCAAAATTTAACATACAGGGTATCTTTATACAGAAACAGACAACAAAATCAATCGATAAAAATGTTAATTATTCATTTTTTGCGATAAATAGGGAAGTTATTTTTCAAATACTGATATTGCATAATAATTAATATATTTGATTTATTGAAATTTTATGACATGTTTCCGATAAATCCGGTTGTTTAAATGAGTCCTGAAAATTTCGCATAATTTGGAGAAAACAGGAATTTCATCAGAATGGGGGTTACTGGTATGGATTGCTATTCAGCTCTTTCAAACCTGTTTTTTTCTTGTTCAATACAAACCCAAGAAATTTTTCCTGTGGAAGCAGGGATACTGCTTTTTTAATATCCTGCATGGATGTTTTTCCCTCTTCAACAACCATGACAATACAATCTACAAGAGGGGAGAAGGCAATCACATCAGCCCTGCTCAATACCGGCGGAACGTCAAACAGGATAATCCGGTCTGAATAACGGGTTTTCATTTCCGTTACAAGGGATCTCATTTTCGGGGAGCTGAGGACTTCTGCGCTGTCCTTGATGGTTCTTCCACCGGATATCAAGGTCATTTTATCGATTCCCGGCCATACAATAATCTCTTTCAGTTCCCGGTCATCATAGAGATGATCGATCAGTCCCATTTTGCCGGGTACACCAAGATATTTCTGAATCGACTGTTTCTGAAGGTCGCAATCGATTAAGAGTACGGTCTGGTTAAAGGTTTTGGAGAATGTGAGGGCCAGATTGATGGCGGTGAGTGTTTTGCCTTCACCGGGATTTGCACTGGTGATCATGACCGTATTCCAGTGATTTGCCGTCAGGGCTTGCTGGATCTGTGTGCGTAGCACCTTAAAAAAATTTATCTCCGGAGAATCCGGGAACATGCAGACACATCGGTTTTCTTCCAGCAGGTCAGGATTGAGTGTTACAGGTGTTGATTCATGATAGGTTGGCTGCATCCAGTCGCCGCTGACGGATCTGGATTCTGCCGGGCTGGAGGAGGTCATCATGGGTTTGTCAGGTTTGTTTTTCGCTCTGTTTTGTTGGGCTTTGTCAAGCGCTTTTCTTAATTTCATATTGAAAAACTCCAGGAAGTGATTTTTGTTTACTTTGAAATCGGAACCATCAGAAAGCGAGCTTTCGCATCAGTTTTGCCCAGAAAACATTCAAATCCATGTAAAGGAAATGAAAAAGAGCCAGTGAAATAATGAAAATACCGCACAGACTGACCCCAAAGATAATCTGTTTCCGGATTTTTCCGGATCGTTCCTTCTGGGTGATTATCTCCGGAATAACAGCCAGCACCGGAAAGGAGGTGGCCTGGGAAAGCGTGTTCGTATCCCGGACGGAGTCATCTGAAAATTCCATCAGGGCCGCAAATCCAACGCCGGCTCCAATTCCCAGAACAAGCCCGATGAGCAAAATGGCCAGACGGTTTGGTTTAAATGGTTTTTCCGGAAGTCGCGCAGGGTCAATCAGGGTAAACCGCTCCCCTTTCTGCTCTTTTTCAAGACCATGCGCCATCTTGGCTTCCATCACTTTTCTCATCAGGTCATCATATTTCATCTTTGAATTGTTCTGTTCCATGATCAGGGCATTGTATGATCCTTCAAGGCTATGTGTCTTTTCGATGCGTTTCTGATAGTCTGTACGGTTTTTTTCAACCTCCTCGATCTGCCGCTTGATGGAGGTGATTTCGGACTGAACGCCGGCTAGTTGGGAAGCAATAGTGATATAAGTTGGATTATCCGGACTTTTTTTGCCGGAGACTCCCTGCTGTTTTTCAAGCCCGGCGATTTCCGCTTTCAGCTTGACTACATCCGGATGTTCATCCGAGAATCGGGTTGTTAACGAAATCAGATTCATCCTCAGATCCTCGATTCTTTTCTGGTCCAGGTCATCTTTCATTTCAGCCTTGATCCCGGACAACTGTGTCTGAAGATATTCTTCGCGTTCCCTTGCGCTGCGAAGCTGTTCCGCCAGACGGTCGAGGTTCATTTCTGTATTGTTCAGACCCTGGAGATTTACCGGAAGCATTTCCGGAAGCTCATTTGAATGCTGTTTTTTAAAATCGGATAATTTTACATCCAGTTCTTCAAGGTACTGTTTGACCTTTTTCATCTCCTCTTCCAGAAAACTGGTTGCTTCCTGGGTTTGCCTTTCCCGAACCTGAAGGTTTTCTTTTAAGAAAAAGGAAGTCAGCGTATCGGTCACTTTCTGTACTGTCCCTGGGTCTTTTCCCATATAGGACAGTGTAAAAGCGATTGTTGCCGTCGTGGGTCTGCCGGTCCTCCGGTCAATCACCTCTGTACTGATCGTTTCCATATGGATATCTTCTCTCATCTTTTCCATAATCTCTTCGACCGTCCATTTTTCCCGCAAATCCGCATAAAGGTTGAACTGATCGACCAGTTCAATGAGCTTTTTGGTACTCATGACTCTTTGATTGATCATCTCCAGGCGTTGCTCTGCAAAGCTGGTAACCGTGGCCATGACAAAATCAACAGGGATTTCCTGATTTTCAATCAATATGGTTGATTCGGATTTATAGTAGGAAGGGATCAAAAAAGCGATAGCTGTTGTGATGGTAAAAACCAGAACCAAAGGGAGAAGAAGGTTCCATTTTCTCCGTTTGATAATGGTCATAATATCATGAGGTGATATTGTCTGTTCGTCCATGTAATCTCCCT
>CAMBQS010000117.1 GCA_945870015.1 Desulfocicer vacuolatum DSM 3385 | reverse complement strand
GTCATCCGGAACAAAGACGCTTATCCTACAACTGGATATGTGGTGATATATTTTACAAATGACAGTGATGACGTGGTTGCTGCAGGTGAAACAACCGTAAATAATAAAAGAGCAATTGACCCTGGAAATACAGGTCACTTTGAGCTCTCAAAAAAAATTGAAAAGTATGATCAGATTAAAAAAACCTTTATAGAATATGTGGTTCAGAAAAAAATCATAACGCCCAAAAAACCACTTATCACGATTGGCGCAAAGCGATAAAACTGCATCAGACTCAGACTTCATCATCGACAAAACAACCAAATAAAAAAGGGGTTATCATTAACGATAGCCCCTTGATTTTTTATGGTGCCGGAGGGGAGAATCGAACTCCCATGCCCTTGCGAGCGGAGGATTTTGAGTCCTCTGCGTCTACCAGTTTCACCACTCCGGCATAATTTTTGGCTTTATAAGTGAATCCGCTGGGATTGTCAATAAAGAACAAAAAGAAAAACGTTTGTCAAAAAATCCACGGTGGAATACTTTTTTTGGCTTTGTAACATCGTCAGCACTCTGTTATATAATTTCAGAAATAATCTGATTCCATTTTTTATCCCAATCGGATCAGATGTCAGACTCTCTTTTCCCGAATCTTAAAAAGCATTTTATTGCGAGGCTGATGATGTCCAAACTGAAAGAGATTGAGCAACCTTTGTTAGAGGCTCTGGAAGCTATTATTACTTTTATCAAGGAAACGACCGGAAGAACCCCTGAACAGGCAGAACTTGCAGGAGCATTGAAGCGATATTTTGTCATGAAGGAAATCAAAGATCATATTTTTATGGATCCGGAAGATTGAGGTTTTTGAATTGCGTCCAATAATGCTATTCGAGAAAATGCCTCCAGCCTTAAAAGTGATGACAGGAGCTGTTTTAATCAGCTTTTCCGGGGTCTATGTAAAATTTTCCCATACCGGTCCGACAACCACCGGTTTCTACCGGGTGTTTTTCGGAGGAATGATCCTTTACCTGCTCTCTCTGATCTCAAAACCTGCATCAGGAAGAAGTCTTAAGACAATATGGCTGTTTCTGCCGGCAGGATTATTTTTTGCACTGGATCTGTTTACATGGCATAAAAGCATCCATTATACCGGACCGGGCCTTGCGACCATTCTCGCCAATTTTCAGGTTTTCTTTCTTGCTTTGTTCGGGGTAATTTTCATGGGAGAACGGGTAAATATCAAGTCTGGGACATCTTATTGTTTGATAAAGTAACGACAGTGGTCAGTCTTACTGGAATCGTTATCACGCTGGTGGCAATCTATTTAGGCTCAACAAGCCGGACGGCTCCCGATTCCTGATGCTTGTAAAACAATTTTCCGAGGAGGCTCTATGAAGGTTTATTTTCATCAAGATTTTTATCAGGTTTATGCTGCAGAACCAGCCGCAGATTCCGGCCGCATGGAAGCAATCGTCACTAAGATCCAGTCTGATGTGGAGTTTGTAACACCAAAACCCGCAAGAGAACAGGATATTGCAGTGGTGCATACGGAACAGCATATTGCATGGGTCAAAAAACAAGGACTTTATGAAATTGCCGCACTTGCAGCCGGTGCAGCCATCGAGACCGCAATCTCCGGGCTTGAAGAGCCATGCTTCGGGTTGATCCGTCCGCCCGGTCATCATGCTTCAGCAGATTCATGCTGGGGATTCTGCTATTTTAACAATATGGCGATCTCCCTTGAGGTCTTACAAAAGAACAACCGGATTCAATCCGCCTATATCCTTGATATTGACATGCATTATGGTGATGGAACCGAAAACATCATGAGAGATAAAGATTATATTACGGTTCACAATATTGAGACCAATGACCGAAATCTGTTTATGAAGGAGATTGAAGAAGCCATGGAGATTTGTAAGTCAGATATGATTGGAATTTCAGCAGGATTCGATAACCATATCGAAGACTGGGGAGGCGTTCTTCATACTTCCGATTACTTTGAAATCGGCTGCCTGGTCAGAAAAGCAGCACAACGAAACAAAGGAGGTTGTTTTGGTCTTCTCGAAGGCGGTTATAACCATAATGTGCTGGGGCAGAATGTTCTGGCTCTGATTCGCGGTTTGTCAAACAATGGATAACAAAACAGTTACGTAACTTTATAGCTTTGAGACTACTCTTCTGCCCCTGAAAGTGTCAAAACCTGTGCAGCGTCATAGGTTTCTTCATATCCATCCTCATCCTTGACAATCACGGAAAAAGAATAAGAAAAATCGCTGTTTAAGTTAGAGATATCAACTGTTAAACGGTTTGCTACCCATGATAAAATTGGTTCATCCAATCCATTTAACGTAACCTGATATCTTAAATTTTCTTGTGTGGTTTTGAAATCTGTTGCCGGTTCCCAAGTCAGCGTGCAGGAGTTTTCGGTGATTTCACTTACCTCAACCTTTCCCAGCCCTCCGGGTATTGGTTTACGTGAAACCGCGACATAGACAGATATATTGGCTACATCTGTATTTGAATCCCTGACCAGAACATTAAAATACTCGGTTTCCGTATTCGGACTTTTTGCTATAACAGGGAATTGACCATCTTCTATGGTTTTCCAATCCTGAATAAGACTCCCATAATTTTCTGCACCTGTAACTGTATTTATGGTGGTATCCTGGCTTGAACTCACGACCTTATATTCCAACTTATCCTGGTCCGTACCATTATCCGTAGCCGCAGGCCATTCCAAACCCAATGTAGCCTCTTCTTCATTAACAATTGTAATCTCCCCTCCGATCACCGGAGGTGTGATATCAATTGTTTTCTGGGATGCCATGGGATAAGCACTCTGCCTCCAGGCTGCGTCCCTGACAATAACCGTAAAATAATATGTCTGGCCATCGGCAAAGCCATAATAGCTTAAAAACAGGGAATCGATATCCCGATGCCATTGGATTGCCTCAAACTCTTCTGTTTCCGGATCATCATAGGTGATGACTTGCCCGTTTGCCAATGCATTATCCAGGGTATCGATATTGTTATTGTTTGAGGCAAGAACCTTATATTCCAAGTATGGTGTAAAAGTATCCGCATCACTGGCCCTTGTCCAGTGCATTACCATTGTATTTGAAGTAACATCCGTAAAATGGGTGATCACTCCGGGCACAGGAGGAGAGTTTTCGGTATTCTGGCAAGAAAAAGCCAAAAACGAAATCAGGAAAATTAAAAAAAGAGAAATAAATGATTTTCTTTTGATCAACATTATCGATTCCTAATTTAATCAGGAGACATAAAAAATGGACGGGACAGACAAAACATAATTTTACTCATTTTTCGAATCAATGTAAAATTATGATTTCTTTCTGTTCCTAATTCTAAACATATCGCTTAACAGATGTTTTTTCAAGAAAAATATGATATCAGGGCGCAAAATAACATACAAAGTTTTTATAGATAAACGCTGTTAGCACAAAGATATTCAGATAATGAAATCAGATAATCAATATGCCATTTGAATACCTTGGCAATTACTATCAATATTTTTCATCAAAATTACAACATCTTGAGAGCCAATTTCAAAACGATTGAAAAGCGTCACAACGGCGAAAGCCGATGTCCGGAAAAGAACTGAAAATACTGGATAGTGTTACGCTTTACTTCGTGTCCGACTTTCGCCGGAACTACAACAACAGACTTTTGAAATTGGCTCTTGATTTTAATAAAAGGAGGTAAGCGACTGCAGATAACTGATTCTTTCAAGATTTAATCATGACCGGATTATGGTTAAAAATGCGGAATAAAATTCTGATTGTGCCAATAAAAAGAAGCGTAACTCAAAATCAGTTGAAATTCAGGACAGAACCAAGAAAACAACCCTTCCCTCCGTCTGCTGCACTGCTGGGTTCTATTCCAGCGGAGTTATTATTTCCATTGTACTCAATATCCAAACTGATATCGGTATTTAGATCACTGTCACTTTGCTCATAGTCGTATTCAACCTCATTGGAATCCTCACTCTCCTCTCCAGAGTAAGTGAATGACCTTGCAACAAAATAATAATTTGTGTTTTCTTCCAGATTACGAATTACGCAACTGTTGTCAGAACCAGACCAGATAGGTCTTGCATAATCATAATCCTCTTGCGCCATACGGTAATAAACTCTATACCCGACAACATTGGATTCACTGTTTTGATCCCATCCAAGCTTTACCTGGGCGGCCATGACATTTGATGAAACAATCAGAAAAATTGTGGTTAATAACACGGATACAATATAATTTTTGATTTGACAGGATGTAAAAGGCAACATGAAGTCCACACGAATTATAAGATTGAGATCAAACACAAAGCCAAAAGGAATTGGTTCTGGTACTTACAAAATTTACTCTATGCTTTCGGAATCATTACTGCCACGAACTGGGCTGATCTTTGTGAAAAAACCATATTTAGTAATTTTTAAAGACTTACCCGGCGATATATGGTATATTAAAATACATTTGTCAACCAGTTTTACAAACGCCAATAAGTAACACCGATTTCCCGTGCCTGTTCTGGGCCAAACACCCCCTTGATATCAATCAGCAACGGGTCATCTCCACAAAGCCCGGAAATTTTTTTAATTCCAAGCTCTTTATAATGAGCGTGCGCAACCGCAAGAACGACCGCATCAACATTTTTCAAATGATCCAGTTCATCCATCTGGATGCCATAATATTTTAAAGCTTCCTTTGGATCTGCAAACGGATCATGAACGAACACCTCCACGTCATAGTCCCTCAGCTCTTTGATGATATCGATCACTTTTGAATTGCGAAGGTCTGGTACATCTTCTTTAAATGTGATCCCCAGAACAGCCACTTTTGCCTGATGAACCCTTTTTTTTGCCCGGATCAGCATTTTTACAACACGCTCGGCAACATATTTCCCCATCCCATCATTGATCCTCCTCCCTGCCAAAATCATTTCCGGATGATATCCTAGTGACTCTGCCTTAAAGGTAAGATAATAAGGATCAACGCCTATGCAGTGACCTCCGACCAAGCCCGGTTTGAATTTCAGAAAATTCCATTTGGTGCCTGCTGCCTCCAGAACTTCTGTGGTATCAATATTCATCCGGTCAAATATCAATGCCAGCTCATTCATCAGGGCGATATTTAAATCCCGCTGTGTGTTTTCAATGACCTTCGCCGCTTCCGCAACTTTAATCGAAGATGCCTTGTGTATTCCTGCTTTAACAATTTTTCCATAAACATCCGCCAGCATCCTGCATGTTGTATCATCAGAGCCTGAAACAATTTTGGTGATTTTATCAACTGTATGTACCTTGTCCCCTGGATTGATACGTTCCGGAGAATAACCAAGGGTAAACTCTTTTCCGGATTCAAAACCGGATTTTTCGGAAAGGATGGGAGCACAAATTTCTTCTGTAACTCCCGGATATACTGTGGATTCAAAAACAACACAGCTCCCTTTTTTCATATGTTTCCCGACCAACTCCGAGGCGCTGCGCACTGGATAGAGATCCGGAATTCGATATTCGTCAATCGGAGTCGGAACCGCCACAATAATCAGCCGGCACTCGGAAAGCTTTTCAGGATTATCTGTATATTCAATATTCGCTTGCGTAAGCTCCTGATCCGACACCTCAAGGGTTCGGTCATATCCTTTCATAAGCTCTTTAATTCTTTCTGATTTCAGGTCAAACCCGGTTACATCAAAAATTTTTGATAGATGTACTGCCAGGGGAAGCCCCACATATCCCAATCCAACAACTGCAATCCTGTCTTTTTTAGATAATAATGACTCGATAGTAACCATTGATTGCCTCCGGAAATAAATATAATGCCTGTTATTGGCCTCTTAATGTTTTAATTTCATTTCTGGTAAGATATCTCCACTTGCCCACTTTCAATTCCCCCAATGAGATATTGGCGATTCGGACCCGCTTCAGTTTTGTTACCCGATTCCCGATTTTCTCCACCATGCGCCGGATCTGGCGGTTCCGTCCCTCTTTCAAAATGATCTGCAATCTTTTTTCAGACCGTCGTGTCACAAGAGCCGATCGTGTTTTTCGACCCAGTATGCTTAGCCCTTCTGACATGCGTTGAAGATCCCTGTCGGAAATCGGTAATTCAACAGACACATCATACTCTTTTTCATGATCATAAGAGGGGTGTGAAAGTTTCTGATGCAGGCTTCCATCATTGGTCAATAGTAACAATCCGGTTGAATCTTTGTCCAGTCTTCCAACCGGATAAACACGTTCTTTTACACCAATCAAATCCAAAACAATTTTCTGGTTTTTCTGGTTGCAGGAAGTTACATATCCCATTGGCTTATGCAAGGCAATATAGACCTCTTTCTGAACCAGAGACACCAGCTTTCCTTGAAATTCAACGCGATCCTTGTCTGTATCAACCCTTGAACCCAGTTGGTTGGCAACGTTTCCGTTAACTGTAATCTTGCCTGCCTGAATATATTCCTCCCCTTTTCTCCGGGAGCAAACCCCTGCGGCAGAAAGAAATTTCTGTAAACGCATCATTACCATTTTATCAGGATCTGTAATCCGCATTAATCTTCACATAGTCAACAGAAAAATCGCATGTCAGAACAGAACTTTCCCCTTTCCCCATATTCAGCCTGATTTGAATCACAAACTCCTGTTTTTTCAAGACCTTTGTTGCTTCTATTTCCGCAGCCGGCCCGCATCCGATCCCATTTTGAACCATGCATACATCATTAAAAAAAATATCCATCTTTTCCGGTATCATATCAACACCGGCTCTTCCGGCTGCCGCAATAATCCTTCCCCAGTTGGCATCCTCACCAAAGAGTGCGGTCTTGACCAGGTTGGATTGCGCTATGGTTTCTGCAATACACCTTGCATCATGATCTGATTTTGCGCCTTCCACTTTGACCTCAACCAGTTTGGTAGCGCCCTCACCATCTTTCACCACCATTCTTGCCAGATCTGAAAGTACCTGATCCAGTTGATTCTGAAAAACAGCTATCTGATCATGATCCTGGATTACCGCTCCGGATACGCCATTGGCCAGAAGAAGCACCATATCATTGGTACTTGTGTCACCATCAACCGTAATCCGATTAAAGGATTTCTCGACACCCTTCAAAAGCATTTCCTGAAGAAGCTTCGGGTCTGAAGCCGCATCCGTACAAACAAAGCAGAGCATGGTTGCCATATCCGGCCGAATCATGCCAGACCCTTTTGCAACCCCGGTGATTGTAAAGGAAGTATTATGGATCTCTCCTTTTTTGATAACAATTTTAGGAACCGTATCAGTTGTCATGATGGCTCCGGCAAACGCTGACATTCCGTTCGCAGAAAGCAGCCTTACCAATTCCGGGACAGATCTCTCGACCTTCTGGATTGGCAAGGGTTTTCCGATAACACCCGTGGATGCGACCAGTACCATCTCCTCTGGAATTCCCATTTCAGATGCAACAACTCGGGTCATGGCCAGGTTATCCAGTTCTCCCTGCTCTCCGGTACAGCAATTGGCATTGCCGCTGTTTGCAATAATGGCTTGACACTTTCCGGACCTGATTCGCTCCCGATCAAGTTTGACACTTGCTGCCTGAACCCGGTTCCTTGTAAACACGCCTGCTGCAGATGCTTCTGTTTCAGAATAAATAAGCCCCAGATCGTTTTCTCCGTTTTTTTTCAATCCAGAGGCACAACCGCTGAATGTGAAGCCAGGGCAGGAATAGATTTCTGTTTTCATTTCACTTCGTCCCATTAATATCATCTTCGATAAAAACTATCTTACATAAAAATCAGGATAGATTGTTACGCTTTCTGGTAACCTTTTATTTTTTATGTTATGACGATTTCAACCAACTGTATCGAAATAAACAGTAGACCGGACAATACGATTGTATTGTTTTGGACTTACTAACAAATAAACTTATATACTGCAACAAAGGAAAGCAGGAAAAAAATGAGAAGATCAACTCTGTTATGCGTAAAATGTAACGGGAAACTACTCCTTAAAAAATTATGAAAGCAGGTCTTTCTCTGCTGCACGGAGTGTGGTACAAAATTTTCAGTTCAACAATATGCTGAATTCATGGATCAAATTTTCGAAAATGAGCTGGCCAACATTCCCTGTGACCGTTTGTAAATGAAAAAAAATTTTTCCCTTGCAATTGAATATGATGGGAGCGCATATCATGGATGGCAACGACAGAAAAATCAACCGACCGTCCAGGAAGCAATTGAAACCGCAATCGCTCTCATAACCCGGCAGAAGGTTACCTTGATCGGCTCCGGACGCACGGATGCGGGCGTTCATGCACTGGGTCAGACTGCCAATTTCCATTGTGAAACAAATCTTTCCCCGCCGATATTCCTGAAAGGTCTGAACAGTCTTCTCCCGGAAGATATTGTCATCCGGGCCTGCAAAGAAGTTGAAGACAACTTTCATGCCCGGTATGATGTTATCAGCAAGACCTACCAATATAAAATATGTAATCAAAGCCTGCCGATCGCTGTTGGACGGCAATACTCATGGTTTATCCGGAAAAAACTGGATCTGAATCAGATGGAAAAAACCATGCATCATATCCTCGGCACACATGATTTTAAGGCATTTGAAGCCACGGGCAGTCCAAGATCGAGCACTGTCCGTACTGTTTTTCATGCGGACATTACAAAAACCGGAAATGGGTTTCTTCTGTTCACCATAAAGGCTGACGGTTTTTTACGGTACATGGTTCGCAACCTGGTCGGAACACTGGTTGAAGTCGGACAGGGAAAACTTTTACCGGAAGATATGGAAAAAATTCTGTGCTCAAAAAACAGACAAAATGCAGGTGCCACAGCCCCTCCACATGGCCTCTGTCTGATATCCGTTGAATATCCTGCTTTTTCCACCTCTTCCTTGACAGGACAAACCTACATGTGATTAGGTACCCCATCGTATCAGAATCACATTATAGGAAAAATATGAATATACTTATTTATGGTGGCGGCGCTGTTGGACTCGGTCTTGCCAGTTGCCTGATCAAGTCTCGGGAAAAAGTGGATATCCTCACCAGGAAATCAACTGCCGAATCCTTGCAAAAAGAAGGCCTTGTCCGGACAGGAGTGTTTGGAGACTTTCATGCGACCCCAAATCAGTTCCGTGCTTTTGAACAGGCAGACCAAATAGAACCTGAAACAA
>CAMBQS010000116.1 GCA_945870015.1 Desulfocicer vacuolatum DSM 3385 | reverse complement strand
AATTAAGCCGATCCGATCGTTTCAGGACAAAGGTGTTCTCCTCTGTTTCATCAACATAATAGACAATTTCCGCCACACCTTTTGTTTGTCCCTTGCCAAACGCAATGTGAGCAGAAGATGTAAATCGCAGTTTAGGGAAATCCTTATTCTGGGAGGAATGCTGTTCACCAAGGAGTTGATGAACATCCGGATCAGAAGCCAGCTCGGGTTGAGAATAGCGCTGGGAGGATGTCACATGAATCTCCCTTAAATCCAAAATCATCCTGTCCAGGCATGTTTTCGCCATCTCATTGGTGGTGATATTCTCCTCAATACCCTCCACACTGCCAAGAATCTGGTTAAAAGATCCAAAAAGAGTTGTAATCATGATGCTGAAGATAAAAATTGCCAGTAAGATCTCAAGCAGGGTAAACCCGAAGCAATTGCCTGCCTCTTTGTTTCTCCCTGGAAGAATCAGAAAACTACTCCTGCAATAAACGGTAAGAAATGATCGAATAATTGAACTCTCCATCGTTAAAACCTATGGTAACCTCAATCTTTTTAAGTTTCTCCGACAGATCGCCAAGGGTTTCGGACTCCACTTTGCTCACAGAGCTTTGCCATGCGTAGCCGGGAAAATCTTCACCAAAATCACCCTCCTCCGCCTCTTGATACTTTTCGATGTTTTCAACAATCTGCGCCATCTTCACTTCTGCAAGAAACGGCGCCTGGGTATCAAACTGGGAATTCAGATTCAGATAAACTGTTTTGGAATGCAGCCCCCATAAGGTTGTGATTACAATTGCAATAATTGAAAAAGCAATCATAACCTCCAAGAGGGTGAACCCTTCATTTTTTCCATTATCTGAAGGCTTCGACATATTCCTCAACCCATGTAACAGAAGGCAGAAACGCTTCCACAAACAGGGAGACTTTTCGATCATCACTGCCTTGAATGTGGACAATCGCCTGATCAGCATATCCTTTTTTATTAAATCGTATTTCAGCCGTTCCCTGAGTTACTTTTCCTTGCCCCGGGAATTCAACATCCAGCAGCCTTACGGTTTCCGGAAGGGGATAGCCATTCTCATGGGCTAATTTCAATGCTTCTTCCGTATCCATCGATTCATCTGCAATCCATAAACTGTTGTTATCGATATCCAGATTCAGAACATAGTCTTTCTGTTGCTGAACTGCATTATTTCTTAACATTCTTGCCTTGACAACGATCCAGCGAACAATTTTATTGGTATCATCCGGAAAAATAAATCCTGACAAACGGGGTGTCGCAAACACAAGCATGACCGACATAATGACGACAACCACAATCAACTCGATCAGCGTAAAACCTGAATTTTCTTTTATTTTCCAAACATTCATTCTGATTCAGATAACCCGGCTATTCGATTTCCCAGTTATTGATATCTTTGGCCGCATCTTCTCCGCCCGGAGCGCCATCAGAGCCGTATGAAATCAGATCAAAACTGCCATTCGCTCCAGGGCTGAGATAGACAAATTCATTTCCCCATGGATCCTTTGGAAGATTGGTCTTTTCCAGATATCCCCCCTTCCGCCATTTCTTGGGCAGAACACCGGCTTCAGGCGGACTGACAAGCGCTTGCAGTCCCTGTTCCGTGCTTGGATATACGCCATTATCAAGTTTATACAATTTCAGTGCGGATTCAATGGCTTTAATATCGATTTTTGCCTTGTTTTGCCTTGCCTCGTCCGGGGCATCCATAAAATTCGGTGCGATCACCATTGCCAATATGCCCAGAATAACAATAACAACCATTAGCTCAATAAAGGTAAAGCCCGAATTATCGATTTTACTGACTGATTTCATAGATTATATCCCTCCATAATTCAAAATGTGGCAGAAACCACAATTCATTCCATTATATGTTTCAGTTGGTAATCCGCAAAAAAGGTTGCAGGTCTTTGCATAAATGTCAATTGTCTAATATAGCATTCATGTTCAGTGATCAAGGGTTAAAAGAGGCGGGTTGACATTATCCAGTGACAATGCCAAGTAGTCAGCATGAAAATAAAATTACAAATCAGGTGCGAATGTTCCAGCAGGGATGTGATATTTGTTGATAATGAAAGGGCATATTGCACAAAATGTGTACCGGAAGAGATTCCCACCCAACCGCCCTATAAAAAAAAGGTTCAAAAAAAGCAGTGGTTACGAATGATTAGAGATTAATATTATTCATAAAACTTCTGCAATACCTTACTTTCCTCTCCTTTATCAATATCATCCAAAGCAAATAGAATTGCGGCTTCAACAAATGCAGACTTATTCTCAATCTGCGTGCCGGCAAGCTTTAACTCATGGAATTTTCGAGTAAACCGATCAAGCACATCCAGAGAAAGATAAAAACCCGCTTTTTTTTTCAGAAGCTGGCCATTTTTCTTCTTTTCTTCTGGAGAAGAATTCTTATCACTATCTTTTTCACCTGAACCAATTGCCGCCATCACAGGATCAAATGCAATATTCTCAAAAAAATCAGGTTTTTCATTTTTGCCGATCGTCATCCTCATCTACCCTCCTTATCAATTTTCGATATCCTTCTGCTCCGATGGCCTGGCTTTTATATTCAAAAATTGTTTTTCCCTGTGAAGGTGCTTCCGATAAACGGACATTATAGTGAATCGGGTCACAGATCTGCCGTTTAAACATTTTCTGAAGTTGCTTTAATATCTCATAGCTTTGACGGGTACGAGTATCAAACATTGTTGGAAGAATATATTTTAACTGAAGATCTGAATTCAACTTCTGAGCGGAAAGAAGATACCCGAAGAATGTTTTTAACCCCTCAAGTGATGGTCCTTGCAGAGCGACCGGACATAAAACCTCATCAACTGCCATTAAAATGTTGACGCTTAACACATCCCATCCTGGTGCGCAGTCAAATATCAGATAATCAAGTGTACCCTTTTTGGGAAGAAGAGCATTCCCCAGAACAGTCTGACGGATATCTCTGGGCTGTTCTCCAAGCCAGTTTTTCAATTCCACCAAACCAATCCCGCCGGCAATCAGCCAAAGATTTTTCCGGGTAGGATGAATAATATCTTTTTTTGAAACATATTCACCATTTTTATCTCTGCCGGTGACAAATTCATAGAGTCCGTATTTGGGAGTCACACCCAGAAATTTTGATGTCTGACCTTGAGTATCACAATCAACCAGCAAAACCCTGTGTCCAAGCTGCGAAAGCCCAAAAGCCAGATTCACTGCTGTTGTTGTCTTGCCGACACCACCTTTTGCCATTGCAACTGCTATTTTTCTCATTCTCCACTCCAGATATAGAGCATTCTTTTTTTCCTGTCCGCGTTTTATACATATCTTTTTAGAATAATCAACCGATTCTTTGGATGTTTTCCCGATGAGACTGTTTTTATGTCTCTCTGATGTACCCTGTTCATAAGAATGAAGGCGACCAAATAAGAAAAATGTGAAAATCTACTTGCCCAATCCATTATAATGCTATATGAAATCCATAAAAAGCACTTGTAAATAATACCAAAACAATCCAATCAGGGGTAACAAGCAAAATCGGACGATGAAACCTTCTTCACCTTATATCTAAACAACAAAAAAAAATGCAAAAAAAATATAAAATTCTGATAATTGATGACAGTGAAGAAATACTGAATACCTACAAAAAATTTTTTACGAAAAAAAATTATTCGGTTATAACAGCTTCTAATGGCTTGGATGGATTGAAGATACTCCAAACCGGGCCAAACGATTTCGACCTTATCATTACCGATATTGTTATGCCCAATATCAGCGGCGTCGGAATCATTTCAATTGTTAAAAAAAAATTCCCGGAGATTCTGATCATTGCCATTACAGGCTGGGGTGAGCATCCAGAAATGTTGGCATCCGAGGCAGAGGCAGACCTGGTGCTTGAAAAACCAATTGACCTGATGGAACTGGATAAACGGATTACGGATCTGATCAAAACCAAAAAAAATTAAACTCGGACATTGTCAGTATATAAAAATTTACTATAACTTTTTAAACAGCAAAATTACATACCATGCAAAACGGACCACCGATCATAGGCGTCAGCCCAGCCATTGTTAGAATCAGTGACCTGATCACCCATGTCGCTGATACCGGACTGAATATTGTCATTTCCGGAGAGACCGGCGTTGGGAAAGAGGTAATCGCACAAAATCTGTATCAAAAATCTCCAAGACGGGGAAAACCGTTTGTTAAGGTTAATTGTGCCGCTCTTCCCGAAGGACTGCTTGAGAGTGAGCTTTACGGTTACGAACGAGGAGCATTCACAGGAGCAGAGCAGAAAAAACGTGGAAAATTTGAACTGGCTAATGGAGGTGTACTGTTTCTTGATGAAATCGGTGATATGCCGCTTTTGTTGCAGTCAAAGCTGCTCCATGTTCTTCAAAGCGGGGAGTTTGCACCTCTTGGATCGGAAAAAGAATTTAAAACAGATACATGGCTTATCGCGGCGACCAATCATGATCTGGAAGATGAAATCAAGAAACAAAAATTCCGTGAAGATCTGTATTACCGGTTAAATATCATTAAAATTTATGTGCCGCCGCTTCGGGAACGAATCGAGGATATTCCGCATCTGATCAATTATTACATCCAGCTTTATACTTCTCAATTCAACAACAGAAGTATTCTTCAGCCAAGCAGCCATGTATTACAAAAATTATCCGAATATTACTGGCCAGGCAATATCCGGGAGCTTCAAAATGTATTGAAAAGAGTATTGGTACTTGGCAATTGGGATGATATCATTGACGGATTCGATTATGGATGTGGATCACCAAATGCTTTTCATCAAAAATCGGAAACCGTTCAACCTTCGATACCCTCCTCCCATAATTCTTTATTTAAGAATGGACACGCGCCGGATCTGGAATCTTTTTCCTTAAAAGAAATCAAGAAAGAAGCGATGGATAAAGTTGAAAAGGAAGCGATCTCTTACATATTGGAAAAGACCGGGTGGAATCGTAGCAGAGCATCCAAAATATTAAAAATCAGCTATAAGACATTACTATATAAAATAAGTGAGCTGGGCATTCAGCCACCAACCACATAATGTTTCAATTGAGCCAATTTCAAAAGTCCATTGTTGTAGTTCCGGCGAAAGCCGGACACGAAGTAAAACGTAACACTATTTAGTATTTTCAATTCTTTTCTGGACATCGGCTTTCGCCGGAGTGACGCTTTTCAATCGTTTTGAAATTGGCTCAATTGTTTAAATATCCTGTATCCCGAACCTGGTGATTAGACGTGACAGATACGTCCTTTGAATCCCCATGACCTGAGCGGCCTTGCTTCGATTTCCTCCGGTATTTTTCAGGTTCAGCTTGATAAACTCTTTCTTGAATTCATTCAATGCATCTTCCAGGGGAAACCCGACCTGCATACCGGGGTACTTTGTTTTTGGATCAAAAATCGGCAAATCCTCGGGTAACACCTTTTTCCCGTTGCCCATTACCACTGCACGTTCTAAAGCATTACGCAATTCCCTTACATTTCCCGGCCAGTTATATCTGATCATTTTTTCCATTGCTTCTTCTGATATGATCAATCCCGGAGTTCCTCTTTCCAGCTTGAAAAATTCAATGAAGTGCCCCGCAAGCAAAGGGATATCTGCTTTTCTTTCTCGAAGCGGCGGCATCTCAATTGTGACAACATTCAATCGATAATATAAATCCTCTCTGAACTTACCCTCTTCAATTTCCTTAAGAATTTCACGGTTGGTCGCAGATATAATCCTTACATTGACATGAACCGGTGTATTTCCGCCAACACGATAAAAAATCCCTTCCTGCAATACCCTGAGGAGTTTGGCCTGCATGCTCGGACTCATCTCACCAATTTCATCCAGAAACAGGGTCCCCTGATCCGCCACCTCAAATTTACCAATTTTTTTATTCATCGCGCCAGTGTAGGCGCCTTTTTCATGGCCGAAGAGTTCATCTTCCAGCAATGACTCAGGGAGAGCCGCGCAATTTAAAACAGTCAATGGTTTGTCTTTTCGAAGCCCAACTCGATGTATCAACCTGGCAAGCAGCTCCTTTCCGGTGCCACTTTCACCAAGGATTAAAGTGCTTGTCGTCGAATTCGCTACCTTTGTGGCTTCCTCTATAATTTTCTGCATCGAACCGCTATTCCCGACAATCTGGTATTTTACCGCCAGTTCCTCTTTTAAATCCCTGTTCTCACGGTCTACCTGTACAATTTTCCGGGCATTGCCGATCGCATGGGCAGCCAGTTCTCCAAACTCTGTCAATATTTTCAAATCTTCATCGACAAACGATGTCCCATTGATTTTATCAATAATCTCGATTACACCAATGATCTCATCACCCACTTTCATCGGTGCACAAATGATCGAATGGGTTTGATAACCTATGGATTCACTGATATCCTTATTCCAGCGTGGGTCTTTCTGCACATCTGAAATCAGCAAGGGTTCGCCTGTCTGTGCCACCTTACCGGCAATCCCTTCTCCTATTTTGATCTTGAACCGCTTCAGTTCTTCTTTTTTATCACCTGTAGCCACCTTAAAATACAGATCCCCTGCCTCTTGATCCAGCAATAGCAATGATCCGGCTTTTGACTGCATGATACGTACAGCTTTCTCAACTGTAAATTCAAGAAACTGATCCAGATTTTGTACAGGGGATGCCTGTTTGTCGTAATCAGAAATATCTGTCTGCCCGTTTAATCTCTTTTTCATTCTCAAATCACCAGCGATATAATTTTTAAAAATAATGGAGATTGTAAACATTGTGAAATGAACGATGAAAAAGCATAACCGAAAGAGATCGTTGTGTCAAACAAAAGGGGAGATTGCCTGGAATTGGGAGAGAGATCTAAGCCTCCGTATTTATAAATGTACTATAAAAATGCTAATGGGTTATTTGGCTCCGGCAGCTTTTGCAAATCTCGTGTCAACAAACTTTTCCAGATCAATCTTGTTTTGCATCTTCTTCATAACATCGCACATGTAATCCTGTATCATGGCTAAATCCTCAATCACCGGGAACAATTCCCCTGTTGTGATACGATCAGGCGGATCGGTAAGAACGCGCTCTACTACTGTTTTATCCTGACCCAGAAAATCCGCTCCAATGGCTGCTGCAGCGGAAGGCTGGGCATCCATGGACAAGCCGGACCGGACAAGGCTTGTGGTAATCTCCTGAACACCATCCGGATTTTTCCCGATAATTTCATCCCGCATGACAAATACACAGCAGGGATGGTTTGGCCAAAGGTCTTTTGAAAGGCACATCTCCTCACAAAGACCACCGGCAATTGCCTGCGAACCAATTGGCTCTGCAACAATAAATCCGCCGATTTCACCCTCTTCATCATATTTTATCGCATCATTCATCATCATTGGAGCCATTACCTCAAGTATGACGTCAACTCCTGGCTCATTGCTGGTTCCGGGTTTTAATCCTTTTTCTGAGAGCAGCCTGTGAAACAGCATATTATGGACGGAAAGCTGATATGGAATTAAAACAGCCTTTCCGGCAAAGTCTTCTATTTTTTCTATATTTGCTGCTTTGCTTTTAACCAGAACACTTCCTGACTTGTGTGTGAATAAAACAAGCTTGATACCGACTCCGGATTTAAAAAGATCCATTGCAGTGGGGGCCAATATAAATGCACCATCGATGCTGCCACCTGTCAGTGCATCCGCTACCTCATTCCAGCCGTTCTTTAAAACAGTCTTCAGCGTGCAATGTTCAAATACTTCTTTTCCTTTTTTTTGTTTCAAGTCTGTGACGCCGAGAATTAGATGATCCGTAATTTTCAGATGTCCAATCTTGATAATCGGTTTTTCTGCCATAACCTTTCTCCTTTATTGAATAAATGTTTACCAATGGTATTTATGATTTTTTATTCAGGATCGTTATTATTCAAAACAAACCTCAATCGTAAAATGCCCTTCTTCCGTTGTAAAAGGAATGGCAAATTTGGGTCCATTGGCGATACCAAAAATTGTATGATTTTTTCCAGTCACTACGGTTGGAATAGCTGCTTGAAATATTTTACCCATCTCTTCAAGCCCAACGCGGGCTTGTCCGGAAATCATATTGGTCAGCTCTCCAACTGCATCCTGAACATCTTTATTGATGCTATCAACCTTCTCTCCCAGCATATTGGAAACAATTTTTAAAATACAATTTTCGTTAAATGTGACTGAAATGGTGCCATTTTGTTCGCCGGTAATGCCAATGATTCCTGAAATATCTCCCCTGGCAATGAAATCTTTCTTCAAATAAACTTTGCCAGCCTTTGATTTTACAAAAGCCATTGTTTCTAAAACTTTTACCGTTGCATTGATAAACGGGTTTATGATTTTTACATCCACAGACATAACCTCTCAGCATTGGGTTCAAATATTGAAAATGGAAAGTCCGTAAATCGAACCAGGACAACAAAAGATTCATGTCATAAATCTTAATTTTTCGGAGTAAATCCGGTACTGTTCAGCAAGATCTGTAATGATGATTTTTTTGAAATAATCAGAAAAGAGTAAAAAGGTAATAATGCATTTCGTAATCGTTACATATATATCACAATATTTGAATCCGGTCTATAATAACTTCTCTAACAAAATGTTACAATCACTCCAAAAATATTATGTTCCAGAATGATTCAGGATGGTTAAGATCATGTTCAAGCCTGTTGTATCTTTTACCTTTCTTCTATTAGACGGAGGGTATCCCGGGATGACTCGCTAATTCCTTTGGAGATCACCAGATTCCTTCCAATGGCCATGCCATCGGCTACCACCGCTGCACTCCGATGACCGCTGTTTTTTAAGGTTGTTTTTACATTTGGATATTTATAATCAATAAACTGGATAAGTTTTGGATCTTCGATGACCACCATCTCTCGACTTTCAACAGCCGATCTGTAATGATCCTGGTCTTCCAGCTTTTGGCGGAAACCCTTGATGATTCCTGTGGAGAAATCGATCCGATGATATTGATTATATAACGTGCCGATTTTGTACTCATCCCATTTGCGGTTACTATAGGCTTTTATGAACATATACACATATTCGGCGATCACCAGGTTTTTATCGGTTCCACTGATTTCAAGCACCCTGCCCATTTTCCCTTTATCCAGAACAAATGCAGATACCCACACTCCTTTTACAAAATAATAGTCGATGATCAGATTTGCCAGATGGTATTCATCAAGGGAATGGCGCAGCATCGGGACTCCCAGGAAAATACTT
>CAMBQS010000115.1 GCA_945870015.1 Desulfocicer vacuolatum DSM 3385 | reverse complement strand
CTGGTCTGGGATTAAATGTGGCATACAATATTATAAAGAAGCATAATGGAACAATAGAGGTTCAAAGTAAAGAGGGAATCGGAACAGAGTTTACGATTAAAATTCCAGTCCAGAACGGAAGCGATTCAGATACGGAATGACCGTCAAGTATACTGATTTCAAAAAAAAAGGCTATAGAAAATTAATGCCCTTTCTCTTTCGAAAGAACCGGCAGACAAATGGTAAAAACCGTCCCCTCACCGATCTTGCTGGTTACATGGATGCGGCCATGATGGCTCTCGATGATCTTATAAGCGATATTCAGCCCCAGACCCGTTCCCTTCCCGATCTCCTTGGTAGTAAAGAACGGGTCAAATATTCTGGAAATATGCTGCTCCGGGATACCATCGCCCGTATCAGCGATTTCCACTTCAATTTCCTCATTCGATGCACGGGTGGTAATACTGATTTTACCCCGGGTTGTGATAGCCTGGGCTGCATTGACCAGCAGATTCATAAAAACCTGGTTCAATTGCTGTGGAAAAGCTTCGATGAGGGGCAGCTCGCCAAAATCCCGGATCACCTCAACCTTATATTTAAGCTCATTCCAGATCACGTTCAGGGTTGATTCAATCCCTGCATTGATGTCGCATGAAACCATGCTCTCTTCGCCCGGATGGGAAAAATCCTTCAGATCCATCACGATTTTCTTGACCCGTTCCACACCTTCCCGGCATTCCGATAATAAATTCGTCATATCCTCCATCAGATAGTCGATATCCATCTTCTGCTCCAAAGCATCGATTTCACAGACCTGTTCCGCCTGCTGTAAGCCGCCTTGTTTAAATGCATCGCAAAAAGTCCGATATTGACCTATCATGGTTTTCAGATCCCGCCCATATTCCGACATGGTCTTGATGTTGCTGCTGATAAACCCGATGGGATTGTTGATTTCATGAGCCACGCCTGCGGCAAGCTGGCCGATGGAAGCCATTTTGTCGGATTGCACAAGCAGTGCCTCAGCCTGTTTGAGCGCTTCCATATTTTTTTTCTGCTGTGTGACATCATGAAATGTCACCACCATGCCCTTAGGCTGTCCATCATGACGATACAGATTTGCACTGATCAAGATATCAAGCAGGTCTCCTTCCTTGGTATACCGCTGTGTTTCAAAATTAACAACACTTTCTCCTTCCACTACTTTACGCACCTTACAGCCGGTTGCCTCTTTTTGATCCTCCGGCACAAAATCGATTCTCTTGCCTATCAATTCATCTTTTTTATATCCGAAAACGAGACTGAAAGCCGAATTGATAAATTCAACTTCGCCTTCCATGTTATATACAATGATGGGATCTGCAGCAGCTTCCATGATTGCATGGATTTCCTCTTCTTTTTGAAGGAGCATGCTCGCAAGCTGATTATACTCTGTCCAACGGTCGACCTTCGGCTTCCGGGTGCTTCCCCACCAGAGGCCGCAGGCAATCCTGACCTGTAGCTCCTGAGGATTGACCGGACTGATGATAAAATCATCCAATCCGCTCTGGATAAGCTCAAACCCGTCAGCAGTCCTGTCCACGATGGCCAGCAATACAATATACCTGGCAAGGTTGAAGGCACGGATGTCCCGGCACAGTCTAAGCATTTCAGATACGGGACTGCTCCTCCCATCCAGAAGTATTACATCCGGTAAATCCTCTTCCGCAGTCTGCGAATCCACCGTCAGCCTTTCGAACTGCTCAACCCTGTACTCTTCCGGATGAAGATATTCCTGCAGATCCTGAACCCTGCCCGAAATGATCGCTATTATTGGTTTATCCATTCGATATCCTTCTGAAATTCAATCGAAAAAGGCATCCGCAACTTGGGCATCTTTTAGGAAACGCACTTTCCGACAAGGCTTTCAATCCTGAATAAAGATTGGCGATATCATCCTTTTTATCTGTCATGTGAACTGCCCAGTTGCTTTTAATTTATTGAATTCTGAATCTTCACACCCCCTTCAACCTTCGCTGCTGTTTCGCCGCAATGCGGGCATACTTTCCAGGACGAATCCAGATAATGGCTGCATTTCCTGCAACACCGCGTAATCGTCCCACCGCAGAACGGACAAAAATAAAAACGCTCCTCTAAAAAAATGTTGCAATGAGGGCAGGAATGGCCCGGGCTGGTTTTCACTCCGAGTACCCGGACAACCTCCTCCAGAGTCGTCATCCCGGAACGGACCTTGACCATGGCATCTTCAAAAAGGGTGCGCATGCCGGACAATTGCGCAGCCCGCTGCAGTTCCATTTCCGAGGCATCGCGATGGATCAGTTCCTTCAAGTACCCATCCACCGGCAATACTTCAAAAATCCCAATCCGTCCGGAATATCCAGTCTGATTGCATTGGTCGCATCCCTTGCCACAGAAGGGAGAAAAATCAAGATGATCCCGGCTTAATCCGAGTGCCTGAAGCAGCTCCCCGGAAGCTTCGGCCGCGGTCCGGCAGTGCGGGCAAATCCGGCGTACCAAACGCTGGGCGATAACCCCGATCAGCGCGTCGCTGATCACGTAGGGTTGAATGCCTATATCGCGCAGCCGGGTGATGCTGGCGATGCTGCTGTTGGTATGCAGGGTGCTAAAGACCAGATGACCGGTCAGGGAAGCATGAAAAGCAACCTCAGCAGTTTCAAAATCACGGATTTCCCCCAGCATGATCACATCCGGGTCCTGACGTAGCAACGAACGCAGCACCAATGGAAAATTAAGCCCGATTTTCTCACGCACCATGACCTGTTCCGCCATGCTCATAAAATATTCCACCGGATCTTCAATGGTGGTAAAGTTTTTCGTAACTGTGGCTGCCCTCTGCAGCAGCGCATACAAGGTGCTGGTCTTGCCACTGCCGGTAGGGCCCGTAGTCAGAAGCATACCCTGAGGTTGCAGGGTAAAGCGCATGATCTTTGACATCACATCTTCTGAAAAGCCGACATCCTCGATATTGCGAATGGATGCATTGCGGTCGAGCAGGCGAAGAACAACTTTTTCCCCATTGATGGTGGGCAGGGTTGATATACGCATGTCCACCATTTTGCTGGAGGATTTCACGGTCACTCTCCCGTCCTGAGGTCTTCGGCGTTCTGAAATATCAAGCTCCGACATGACCTTGATCCGCGATACAATGGCAGAATGCATGGACAGAGGAATATGCAGTTTTTCATAAAGGAGTCCGTCCATGCGATAGCGCACAACCGTGTATTTGGTTTTGGGTTCAATATGGATATCAGAAGCTCCGTGACGGAAGGCATCCGAGATTATGGCATTGACAATGCGAATGGTCGGAGGCTGATCTTTGGCCCGCAGCAGATCCTCAACATCAACATTTTCATCATCTTCTTCTAAAAAAATCTCGATCGTTTCCGTGGGGTCGGTCAGGTCCGTCTCAGACATTACCTCATCCAACTCCATCTGATCACCATATGTCTCTTCCAGCTTTTTTTGTATATCCTTCTGACTCGCCAGCACGGCCTCCACCGGAATGCCGGTGATGAATTTAAGATCATCCACCTTCATATAATCTGTGGGATCAGCCATAGCGACAATCAGACGGCCTTCAGCGCGTTTGAGAGGAACCAACAGATTCTTGCGGCAGATCTCCCTGGGAACGAGTTCCACAAGGGCTTTGGGAACCACGAATTCATTAGGATACACCCGGTTGATGCCCAGTTCCTTCTGAATCACCTTTACCATCTCCTCGTCCTCGACCATACCCGCTTCCAACAAAACTATGGGCAGCAATTTATTGGTTTTCGACTGGATGAGTTCAGCTTTGCGCAGATCCTGCTCCTGGATGATTTTATTTTTGAGCAAAATCCGGCCGACCTGACTGCGATGGGTGTTGACAAAACGCTGAAGCTGCTTGATCTCCTTCTGTTGTTTCTGCCGTTCCTGCTTGAGACTGATATTTTCCTTGATGAGGTCATATTGTTCAAGGGCCAGGCTGACTGTAATACGAAGGTCATCGTCATTCCAGGGTTTGGTGATGAATTTGTAGACAGCTCCTTCATTGACGGCGCCCATGATAGCGTCCACATCCGCATGACCGGTTAGCATGATACGGATGGTGCGGGGATAATCCGCCTTAATTTTGCGCAGAAGCTCCGCTCCGGTCATACCGGGCATCTGATGATCGGAAATGACGACCTGAACGGATTCCTTGGCAAAAACAGCCAGGGCTTCATCACCGGAAGAAGCGGTCAGGAGATTATAATTTTCCTGCCGGAAAATGCGTCGCATGCTTTTCAGCACATTCGGTTCGTCATCCACGAACAGGATGGTATACTTTTGTGGAACCTTGCTTTCCGATTCGTTTTCATTTACGGACGATTCCTTTTCCTTGCCGATGAAAAGCGATGCTAATCGAGACATGACGAGGCTTCCTCCACAAGTAATTTGATTGTGATGATGGCTCCTTTACCCGGAGGACTGATTGCCGTGATGTCGCCGCCCTGATTCTTGATGATTTCATACGCCGTCGAAAGTCCGAGTCCCATGCCTTGTCCCAAGGTCTTGGTGGTGAAGAAGGGTTCAAAGATTTTGGGAAGATGCTGTGACGGAATGCCGGGGCCTGTATCTTCGATGATGATCTCCACGAACTTTTCCCGATCCTTTCCCGTCCGGGTGGTGATGTAAATCATGCCTTCCTCTCCTGCGGCTTCTGCCGCATTGATTAAAATATTCAGCAGAGCCTGATGAAGCAGGTCACGCCGGCAGACAACCATCGGGATGACGCCGTATTTTGTCTCAACCCTGGTTTTATGGGATAAACCATCTGTTAACATGGACAACACACAATTGATGCAGACATTGATATCCGCCATGGTTTCCCCTGGTTGATCGATTGCGGAGAAAGCTTTCAGATTCGATACGATTTTTCCGATCCGATCCGCGCCCTCAATGGATTCAGCGATCACCGGGCCGGCATCCTGAACAATATAACCAAGATCCATGCAGCCACGCAAGCGCTGGATTTCATCAATCATAAGCTGAAAAGAGGCAACCGATTTTTGCCCGGCAGGCGGGCCGGCTTCCATCTTGATCAAAGCCTCCACGGCTGTTGCAAACTCGCATAACCCCTTTACATATTCCGCAATCATCCCGAGATTGCTCTTAATAAAACCGATTGGATTATTGATCTCATGCGCCATGCCGGCAGCCAGACGTCCCACGGCAGCCAGCTTCTCCTGTTCCATCAGGTGTGCCTGGGCAATTTTGATGTGAACGGTTTTCCGCTCAACTTCCTTTTCCAGGTCTGCTGCCAGATCCCGGTATTTTTTCTCGGATTTTTCCAGCAGGAATGCCTTTTGTTGCAGCTCGACAAAAGACTCCTCCACCACCTGGCTATGCAGGCGAGTAGTCAAAAATGTTTTGTAGGTGGAAATCATCTGGTATTCCATCAGCTTCACCAGCAGTACTCCCAGGGCGTCGAGAGCTGCGGAAGGCAGCTTTGCATCAGCCGACAACTCCCGGCCAAGAACCAGATATCCGATGACTTCGACTTCGTGAATAACCGGGAAAACGATGGCCCGACGGCGTTCGTGTTTATATTTTTGAATCCTGTCCGGTCGTTCTTTTGCAAGAAAAGTACTTACCAAATTCAGTTCCTTTGGTGAAAAACCGGCACCGTATAATAGAGTCCCGTTTGGATTCATCACCATCATCTCAACGGGAGCAACAGTCCGCAAAGCCTTATCAATATTTTCAAACAGATCCTTTGAAAGCAGATCCTTCAGATTGTAAGTCCTGTCGAAAGCATCCGGATCCGTCAGACTTGCATCTGAAAAACTATCACCTTTAAAACTTTCCCGGACTTCATTCATCCGCATTGCTCCTTCAGTTTTTCGATTCCACCTATAATTGTGCCCTATGCCCCATTACCGCTCCCGGACATCCAACCGTCAAAGCAATCCGACGTCACTCCGTATTTTTCTGTCAGCCCATGGATCTTATCCAGATTCCGGTAAGTCGCCATCAGCACCTTGGCAAAGGTTTCCGATACACCGGCACCTTTAATAGCCGAGCCGAAAGTGATGGGCAGCCCCGTGGGCGTCCATCTTTCGATGAGTTCGGCTTCGTCGATGATATCCGGAAGATCACGCTTGTTGAACTGAATCACCAGCGGCAGATGATCAAAATCAAGTCCGACCCGGGCCGCATTTTGTTCCAGGTTTTCAAAACTGGCATAGTTGCTCATGGTTTGATCATGCTGGGAATCAGCCACAAAGACGACGCCGTCTGCCCGTGACAAAACCGCTTTGCGTGTGGCGTCATGAGCTACCTGGCCCGGCACGGTGAAAAGCTTCAGCTTGATTTTAAACCCTCCGGGTGCCTTGATCAGCATGGGCAGAAGATCGAAAAAAAGAGTCCGGTCGCCCTTGGTTTCAAAGCTCATTAAGTCACCTCGGCCACCAGGTGATAAAAAATCGTGAAGCCGCATCAGATTGGTGGTCTTTCCACTCAGGGCCGGACCGTAATAAACGATTTTTATCACCAGCCGTTTTTCCTTTTCATCAAATTCCGCCATGGGTGTCCCTCTGAATTGAGGTGATATACATTAAACGGCTGACTGCAACGGCAAGATCATAATTCTTTCCATTGCCATGACCATGCCCTTTCCCCGAAATCGTCCGGAAAGCGGAATGAAGCCGATCCGGAATCGATTGCCTGCCAGATCACATTCTTTTATATACTGAATGGTCTGGTGTGAAATAGCCGTCCGGATATTCTTCTCCACTGCTTCCGGAAAATAATCGGAAGCCATCAAACCCAGAGCGATTTTTTGTCCGTTAAAGGACAGCTCCCGGGCCATACGATTGACCAGTACGATCATTCCTTCCAGGCTGATGCCGATGATGCAGATGGGAATATCCTCCAGTACTGCATGGGAAAGCTCAAGCGCCTGGTTCTTCATCTCGATCTCATGGGTTCGTTGACGTACCATTTCCTCAAGGTTGTTGTTCATAATTTGCAGTTTTTCGTTCTGTTGTATCACTTTTGCGTGCAGTTGTTTGTTGACCTGGGAAAGATTATATTGTTCCAAGGCCTGCCGGATCTCCAATTTCAGGTTATGGTCATTCCAGGGCTTCAGGAAAAATTTATAAATATGCCCCTTGTTGATGGCATCCGTGATGGCATCCACTTCTGTATATCCGGTCAATGTAATCCGGATGATGTCCGGATATTTTTCCTTCACCACTCTCATGAATTCTGTTCCGCTCATCTCCGGCATAAGTTGATCCGCAATTACCAGATTCACATCATTTTTTTCGAGCAGGGCCAGCCCTTCCGCCCCGCTTCCGGCAGTCAGGATACGATAATCCTCCTTGCGGAGAAGTCGTTTAAGCGCATTCAGGATATTGGATTCATCATCGACGCATAAAATGCAGTGTTGCATAGCGATCGTCTGTTGGTCATCATTGCTCATCATCCCTCCCTCCATATGCAGATTCAGGTTCCTACCCCTCCTTCATGAAAAATCGGCAGGCAGCGTTGATTTCCTCTGCCAGGCTGGGCAGCCACTCCTGAATGTAGCGGATAGCTGTTTTCATCTTGTCGGCAGCCGTCTGATCCAGTTCAGAAATGTATTTACGATTTTTGGTTTTTGCCAGAAACGCATTCGATAAAATATCTGCCGTATGAACAATCAGCAGCATGTCCTGATCTGATACAGCGTTTCCACACAGGTGATGGTATTTGATGGTGTCGATCAGAGACCTCGGTAACTGCCATCTTTCAGTCAGGTACGCACCAATTCGGGCATGATCCAGAACATCCGCTTCCTTTTCAGCCGCCATGAAGGTAATATTCTGCCGGCTCATCAAATCCATGACAAGCTGAAATTGTTCCTTGAAATGCTGAAAAAGTACAATTTTACCGATATCATGCAGCAAACCACTTAGAAAACACATTTCCGGATTGCCGATACAAGTTGACTCCGATAATTTTTTGGCTGTCATGGCGGTTGCAATCGAATGCTTCCAAAAACTTTTTATATCAAAATCACCGGTTTTACCGGCAAAGACCTCGATTACGGAAACCGAAACCACTACATTCCGCACGGAATTAAACCCCAGCATGGAAATGGTTTCCGACAGGGTGTTAACCCGCGAACGCAACCCGAAAAAAGCCGAATTCACAAGCTTCAGTAGACGGGAAACAATGGCCTGATCCTTTTCAATGGTTTCGCACAGACGTTCGATTGTAATGTCTTCCTCCTGAAGCATCCGGTTCACCTGCATGGCGATTTCCGGCAAGGTGGGCAGATCCCTGATACGATCCAGTTTTTTATATGCAGCGATTTTATCCATTCACTACTCCCTGGATTTTTCAACAACAATTTCCAGTATCTCTTCAATCAACTGGGCATGGAAAAGTCTCTTGATAATCCCGATCAAATATGTATCAAGGACAATATCCTTGGAAAGCAGTAATTTTCCATCCATTGTCCGCAAATCCTTTGCCAGCATCATTCCGCCTTCCAGGAATCGAATCCGAACCTGCCGGGTGCTTCTGATTTCCCTGATGCGCCGGTCCTCACTGATGTGCTTGATTAATTTCGCTACGATTTGCGGATCATACTTTATATTTGCCCCCAGCAGAAGTGCCTTCTCGCCAATCTCATACAACATGGCAGCAGGGGTTTGATCCGCAAGGTTCTTTATTGCATCCGCACCAAAAGCGCGTCGGGCTTTTTCCATAATTTTCGTTTTGTCTTCCTGCCAGAGATTGATGATTTTACAATAATCCCCGGTAGCCGCGATGATCCGTGAACCCAGTGGTATGGCTTCCGCTTTCAGACCGTTGGGTGTTCCGCTCCCGTCATAGCGCTCATGATGGTGAAGCACGATTTCAGCAACCGGTTTCAGCCTCTCTACGCTCTGAATTAAAAACAGTGAAATGGTAACATGCTCCCGGAAAAATTTCACATCTCCTTCGGTCATCTCAGACTCATCCTTTGCAATCAGTTTGGCCGGTAATCCGAGCAAACCAATATCATGCAAAAGGCCGGCTATCTCGATATGCTCAAGCGCCTCGCCCTGGATATTGAAATCCTTTGCCACACGTCCGGCCAGACTTGCCGTTTGCCTGGCATATCTCCCCAGACTTGGATTGATCGCATCCACAAAAGTGATCAGCAGACGAATGGTGCCCATAAAACTTTTGTTGAGAGCCCGGTTCTTTTTTTCCAGTTCGAGGGTCTTGGCTTCAATGATGCTTTTCTGCTTAATCCCCAGCTCGTAAAGTTGTTTGTTCTGATTCTGCACCAGAGCTTGCAGCCGACGGTT
>CAMBQS010000114.1 GCA_945870015.1 Desulfocicer vacuolatum DSM 3385 | reverse complement strand
TCCTGCCGGTAAAAGAGAAAACAGATCTGCCGATACCCTGCAAGGATTCCAATGCATATTTCGGTGTTCTGGATCTGGAAACCCAGCGTTCGGCCCAGGAGGTGGGAGGATGGCATCATGCCCGGAAAAAAATCAATGTCATTCCCCTGGATCTGCCTGCCCAGACCTTTGAAACCCAGGGATTCTGGATCGCTATCCCCGGTACGGTGCAGGATGAGGCGATATCAAAATATCTCCATTTTATGGGGGGAATTCATGCGGTTGAGCATGCGATCATCGGCGTGGTACCTTTTTTTGTAATGGCAGACCGGAATGATTTCGGCGGGATCTCCATTCCTTTTCATCCGCAGATGAATCAGGCTGCTGTATTTGTCTATGACGGAACTCCGGGAGGAGCGGGTTTGTGTGAAATCGCCTATGATCAGGCAGAAGAGCTGTTTCTCCGGACAATGCAGATCATTGAGTCCTGTCCCTGTGAAACAGGGTGTCCGGCATGTGTCCATTCCCCCAAATGCGGTTCCGGCAACCGTCCGATTGATAAGGCATCTGCCTATTTTATCATGGACCGGATTCAAAAAAAAACCGTACCGGATCGGAACGATGTTGTCCGGATTCCTGAAAAGAAAATTCAAATCCTGCCGGTAAAAGAGAAAACAGATCTGCCGATACCCTGCAAGGATTCCAATGCATATTTCGGTGTTCTGGATCTGGAAACCCAGCGTTCGGCCCAGGAGGTGGGAGGATGGCATCATGCCCGGAAAATGGGGATCAGTTGTGCGGTTCTGTATGATTCGCAGAAAGATCAATACCAGGAGTACATGGAAGACAACATACCCGGCCTGATCGAACACTTACTGGATTTTCAGTATGTGGTCGGATTTAATATCAAACGTTTTGACTATCTGGTTTTGAGCCATTATACAAACTTTGATTTTTCAAAGTTGAAAACACTGGATATTCTGGAAGAGGTGCATCACCGGTTGGGCTACCGGCTGTCGCTGGATCATCTTGCCGGTGCAACGCTGGGTGTTCAGAAAAGCGGAGATGGACTGATGGCGCTTGAATGGTGGAAAAAAGGGGAACTCCGGAAAATCATTGATTACTGCAAACTGGATGTTGAAATCACAAAAGATCTTTTTCTGTTTGGACAGCGGGAGGGCTATCTTCTGTTCCGAAACAAGGCAGGGGATTCTGTGCGGTTGCCGGTTGGCTGGCATTGTTAGATTCAGAGATGATTACTTGAATCGATATAAAAAAGAGGACCTGGAAAGGATATATGATGAAAACATTTAGAAGGAAAATTAAAGATAAATTAAATGACCCGAAATTTGTGACTGCTTTTGAAAAAGAGAAAAAACAGATTGAGCTTGCAATTAAGATTGCAGAGGCAAGAGAAAAGGCAGGGTTATCACAAATTCAACTTGCAAAAAAAGCTCAGGTCACTCAGCAGCAGCTCTCAAAAATTGAAAACGGCGCCAATTGCAATATTGTGACCTTTATAAAAGTTTGTGATGCGCTAAACTTGCATTTGCATGTTGCATAAGAGAAGGATCAACGCCGGCAGGTATTGCCGGTTGCTTGGCATTGTTGATTGAATCCCGTCGGCCAAATCATTATAGATGGTTTTATCCGCACAACGAATTATGGACACCCAAAAGCACATCCTTTTGAATGACCTGTAACCCACAGGCTGCTTTTTGCGAATCAAGATTGTCAATCCATTTTATATCGTTAAATCTGTTCAAAGGAAATTCCTTGATCAGTTTTGATATTTCCAAGGGCTCCACCCACAGATCTTTCTCTCTTGCCTCGCCAATAATCTCTTCCCATGAAAACGCATATCTTTCAGCGATAAAGAGGATATCGGCGACATCTTTTGCTTCCAGCCTGCTTAACGCGCTCAGCTTATTGGAAAGGATGTTTCGCCAGTTATCGATTTTACCAAACTTCTTATCCATCCTGAGCTTTCCGTAGTGATATGATAATGACTCTCTGGCATATTGATATCGGGCCTTAAGATCCTTAAATCGTATTTTATTCAGAATCCTGTCATTCAAAGCATCTTTTAATTGCCCCGGAGGAATGATTTTTAATATGGTATACCAATCATACGTCGTCAGTATGCGATAATAAAGATCGTCTTGATGAACATGGCTGACTGTTTCTACTTCCCCGATAAGCAGTCTGTATAAATCCGTTTTATCGAAAGCATAATCCCAGTATAATTTTGCCAGATGTTTTTTTATGGCGGTTCTGTTCAGTTTTTTCATTATGCCTGTATTACAATTAAAAATGTATATTCACGATATTGTATTTGGGTTTGGTCTGCATTGACGGTTTTATCGTATGTATTTTTTTTAAATAAGTCAATTCGCACATTAAAATAAACATCCGTGTTGACACACAAAGGACTTCTCATATGAGCCAATTTTAAAAAAATTAAAAAGCATCACACCTGCAAAGGCCAATGTCCGGAAAAGAACCAAAAATACTGGATAGCGCATCGTTTCATTGTGTGTCCAGATTTCGCCGGAACGGCAATCTGATTGTCCGGGTCTGAACTATTATATAGTCTTTGACGACAGCAGATCCCCCACAGTCAGAAACCGTACTTCCGTATCCCGGAGCTTCACGGTCGTCCGCAAGGTTCTGTTGATTACCTGGCAATATGGCGGGCGATATTTCTCAATAAAACGATCGAAACTACGTGGAACAAGAGGCCTTGTCATGGCTTTGTACTTTACTTCAATCGGGATGATTTTCTCTCCGATCTCGACGACAAAATCGATTTCAGTCTTGGCCGTGTTTCGCCAGTAATGAATCTCTGCCCCGGACCAGCGCAGCTTCTCCCTCAAGAGGAGATACACTATATTCTGAAAGGCGAAGCCCATATCATCATTTCTTTGCACGCCGCCGAAAACACCCAGTGCATAATTTCGAAAACCTGTGTCCGAAAAATATACCGTAGGTGCCTTGCTGATTTCACTCCGTAAATTGCGGAAGAACGGTGTGATTCGCTTAAGGATATAGGTTTCTTCTGCGTACCAGCAATAATTCTTTATGGTTGCCAGTGCTATTCCCAATGTGGCGGATAGTTCGGCATAGTTGATCAGCTTGCCGGTCTGATCAGCCAGTGTTTTCATCAGTAGTCCGTATGTATCGATCTTGTCTGTTTTTAGGAGGTAGCTGATATCCCTGAGAATATATCCCTGATAGATTTCGTCTATTACCCGCAGTTTTTCACGCCTCTCATCCTCCAGCACGACCCGTGGATAACCGCCATAGCTCAGGTATTCCGTGAGAAGCTCACTTCCGCGATCTTCCTCTATGGTCAAAAATTCAGACTCACGCTGCTCGTAGCGATATTCCGTCCGGTGATTCACAAACTCCCCAAACGAGAGCGGATATACTTCATAAATACGCTTTCTGCCCACCATCGATTCCTTGACTTTTGCCTTGAGATCGACACTGCCCGAACCGGAAACGATCAATTTATACGGCAATCCAATATCCTGAAGGCCCTTGAGAAAGATGCCGGCATTTTCACGCCGCTGAATCTCGTCTATAAAAACGAATCCAGGAGACTTACCGATCTCCAATTCAATTTTCTTCAGCAGCGATTGCTGAGAGGCAAAGTGTTTTTTATCCGAATCAAAATCAAGGCTCAGAAAAACAGTTTTCTCTCCGGCAGCATCAAGTTCCCCTTGAATGATCTTCATAATTGTGGTCTTGCCTGCCTGACGCGGTCCAATGAGAAAGGCAATCTCCTCTCTTTTCAGGTCCTTCCGTATATCCTCCAGAACAGTACGTTTAATCGTTATTTTATTCATAGTTTCATTTTAACATAGTAATTATATAGATCAAGTTATATTTTGACATATATATTACTTGATTTACCTCGGTTTATCCTGCATCCGGCAAGTAAATGTTCCTGTTTTTTTGTAAACAGGCCATCGTTTATTTAGCGGTTGTGATCATCATGGAATCTCCGCAGATATCTTCTATGTGCCGAATCATGCGCCGCACCGGTTCACTGCGATCTATAGATTCCACCGGTTGGTTTTTATTGAACTGTTCCGGAGGGCTGTTTTTCAGGATTTCGAACGTATCCTCAACCTCGTCGACGGCAAACTGGATCGTTAAAATAATCAAGTCATCTATCCGCCCGGTTTGTCGATTCCGGTGTTCCTGAAGCTGCGGTTTGGTAATCAACGTTTTTTTAATGGCTTTGCCGATGGTCATCAGGAAATCCTTGACTTCAGCGGCCAAAAAACCTTCCATGTATTTATGGGTGGCGATGACCTGCGCAAAATTCTGAACCAGGGACCGGTCCCTGCTTTTTACGGTGGCGGCAAGCATTTGATAATGGAGACGAATATCCCATTTGAGCAGGTTTCGATCCATCCGGCAATAATGTGGAAAACGGGAAAGATTCCCGGAGGCTGTTATTTCATCTGCAATTTTGTCAATCATTGTATGTCGTTCGTCCATCATGATGTCATAAATCAGAGAACTTTTCCGCACGGCAAAACGCTTAAGAAGGGCCTCGTTGCGAAATGCCCAGTTGTTGGGGTGGTTTTTCATGTTCTCCGTCAGAAACAGCATGCGCCTCAGGATGTCATACCGGGGACAGGGTTTCCACCCGAGTGTACGATAGGTCGCTGTTGCATCCACACGGAGTTGTTTATCGATATATTCGGCCATCCAGGGCTGTTCCAGGGATGGCTTGCCGATGAGCCTGTTCAAAAATTGTAAGACGTAGAGACCGGCTTTTGCCAGGGGCTTTGGCACGAGAAAGGGTTTGATGTCCCGGCCATAAAAGAATTTGGTGGCGGTCTGAAAAAGTTCAAGATGAGAAACGCAACCTTGGGAACTCGCGATAAACGTATTCATGACGGGGAGCTTATGGCTGATTTCGATGACCCGGAGGAATATTTTATTCAAGTCTTTAATATGAATGTAAGGCATGGCAGACGACCCTTTTCCGGGAATGGCCCTTGAAATAAGTTTATTTCCGGTCAGCCATTTTTTTAAAATCATGTTCAGGGGTGGGTTTTCGCACCAGTCACTGTAAACAGCCGCAAGCCGTATAATGGAAAAGGGAAGTGTCCCTGCATGTTGTTTGATGATCTGTTCGCCTTTGCTTTTGCTTCGTGCATAGGGAAAATCCGCATTGGTTTGACTGGCTTCCGTTAACATTTTACCTTTCTGCGGGAATGTACAGGCAGCCAGAGAACTTGAAAATATAAAATGTTTTACTTCCAGAAGTTGGGACATTTTGAGAATATTCAAAGTCCCGTCCACGTTGGTGTGTTCATATGCCGGATTGTCATCCATCGTAAAATCATAATATCCGGCAAGATGAAGCACATACTCCACTCCGCCGTTTTCCCGGATATGTTTTGCCGCGCTGAAGAGATTTTCCTGGTTTGTAATATCCGCCTGTATCCAGAAGATATTACTGTTGTAAGGAATGCCGGCTTCTTTCTGGGTTCGCCGGGCAATGCAAAACAGACGGAAATGATTTGACACCGCAATCACGAAATGCCGCCCGATAAATCCGGAGGCGCCGGTCACCAGTATGCCGGGTTTTTCTTTGTTCATGTCGTTATCCTTTCCGCGTCCGCGCTCTTGATATACCATGTCTCATATCCCAGCAGTCCCCATATTGTCACGCCCATCAAAAAATCAATGAGGCCGGATAACAGAACAATCGTAAGCCTCTCCATAAAATAATAATAGCAAAACAGAAAGCCGGCAGCAGCCATTTTGACGATAATTGTATAAATGATCATGTTTTTATTTTTACGGGTATCGATCGCGCCGTAAATATAGGCGATGGACATGATCATATGAAAAACGCCGCCCTGGGATGGGAAAAATGGCTCGCAAAAATCCGAAAACCCCAACAGTTTGATCAAGCCTGAAGGATGGATAACCAGAAGGATACCGACAACAAATGAATGGGCGGCGACCAGCCATAGAAGGGATGACAACCGTTTTTCCGGAGAACGAAAAAGAAAGCGTGAGACCATTTTTATTTCCTTCAATCAAGACGCCTGCGCAAATCAGGATGGTCTGCTGCGGTTAAATGTTCTAGAGGGTATAAAGACCTCCTCTGAGATTTGAAAAAATCATTGGATAAGTCGTTGCTTTTTTAGAGTTGAACATATCGGAAAGGCATTTGTGAGTCAAGCTGTTCCGGAAAACATGGAGCAATATCGATGTCGCAAAGGATTACCAGAACAACTAACTGCCCGGGCCGCTTCTCAAACGAATTGACTTGGATTCTTTGGAGGAATCTCAATATTCCAACTTTTCCAAATTCCTGCCATCGGAATATGAAATAACCAAAACGTCCGTTAAATATCTGATATCCAGATCAAAAGAATAAGCGACTTTTTTTTATTCCATGGTTTGAAGATTTTTGAAAATCCAGGGGATTTTGTTTATTTTTTATTCTCCAAAAAAAACTTATACAAATTATCAGAAACGTCCTTTACAGAATCCAAAATTTTTCTTTGCCATTTTGGGGGTAGTGAAAAAAAATCATATCGAGTTTTTCTTTGTAAATATCGGAATTCAGACACAGTTCTCCGATTGCTTTTGCCATGCTTATATCTTTTCCTGCCTTTGCATCATTCTTTCTACGTTGGCTGATGATAAATTTATGAAGTGCAAATGCTTCAGGTGATGGTATATTGATTTGAATATCTTTATTGTGGGTTGCTTGAATAACATGATTTTGAAGTAAATTAAGATATCTCAATCCGACCGCATTAATGCCGAATGGCTCAATCTCATATACTTTTTTATCGCCTTTACCCATTTCTGGAGTAAGAAATTCAATCTCCAACTCGGGATGCCTGTATTTTACCAAGCCGGAAAACGCATGAAATTCAGGCCTGAATCCCATTTGGATCAAAAGCTCGTTGACATTCACTTTTTTATTGATTCGATGAGGAGTTGGAATCATGAAATCAATATCCATTGTTCGTAACAGGGGAATAAATTTATCGCCATGTTCAAACATATCTTTGTAGTAGTGCGTGCACCAGCTTCCAATTAATACAATTTTAGGCAAGACCTCGTTGTTGTGAAGTTCTTCTATGATTTTAGAAACCAAATCATATTTTTTTTCCATAAAGTGTCCGTTCAATTTCTTTTAAATCATTTTTAATTGATTTGAATTCCGCTTCATACTTCTTTCTTTGTTTTATTTTTTCTGCAATTGCAATTGCTTTTTCTGAAGATGCAATGCCCACATAACCGGATTTTACCTTATTTTTTTTGCGGTAATTTACATACAGGTAGTCTCTGCCCTTCCTTTTTTTGAGAGAAATATATCCTTTTGGCAGCAATGATATTTCCTGTTTATACCACTCCACCAGTGATTTTAATCTTTTATGTTCGTCTGATAAAACATCTTTGAGTATGCTCATAATTCAACATTCCGACCGATTGGTTGCCCTACATTAATAGTTATTTTATATATTGTAGGGCAACCAATGTCAAGAGGATAGTTGCCCTACAATAGTCAAATTTAAAAGAAATGTAGGGCAACCAAATCCATATCAATAAAACAGTTCGTCCATTTTCATATTATAGCTTCCCATGCCTTTGTAGACACCGATATCCCCAAAAATCCCTGTTATAAGTCTTTTAAAGTGGGGTCGGACGGATGTGGCGGATGTGAGGTCGGACCAAGCCGGATACAACGGGAATATCGATTCAACCTTGCCTGGCATTGATATCCAATCATGTTCAGTAGAGCCGGTGATGGCTTTCGGGAAGTTATCGCCGGTGTTTCCGGTATGGGAACGGTAGAATGCATTTCACGCTTGTAAAAAAAAACAAAGAGTCTGATATTTTCCGGATAACCTGATTGGAAGAGATTATCGGCCTGGAACAAAGTGATAAAAGAAACGGCTGTACCGGTACCTTGATTCAAGTGAATATGAACGATACACTGGTCAATCCCCATGAGAAGCTGTTCCGGGAAACATGGAGCAATATCGATGTCGCAAAGGATTACCAGAACAACTATCTGCCCGGGCCGCTTCTCAAACGAATTGACTTGGATTCTTTGGAGGAATCTCAATATCGGAGGTCAAATAATTTCGTGAGATCGGATCTTCATATCGCATTTGTAAAGCCTGTATGATGTATCGCAGATTCCACAATATAATTACTGGATTCAATAAAAAAGCAACATCTTGCCAATATTTTGTTCGTGGTGCGGATATTGAGAGTATTGGAGGTGTAAAAAAACTTTTGAGGATGCTTTTGTTATTTCAAGAATTCTCTGGGAGATAAAATTTTAATACCTTCACACAGTTTTTCAGGGAAATGCTTTTTGTTCCCCGTAATTATATATTCCGCATTGGCGGTTATTGCCAAATCTAAATATATTCTGTCATCTGGATCGGGCAATATTATATTGTAAGGCTTTGGCGTGAAAAAGGCGCCCAGAGAATGTAAAACCTGCAATGTCATTTCAATGCGCTTGGCCTTCCGGAGATGTTGAAACTTGGGTCGTTTGAGGGTCTCTAATAGCTCTTTGAGTGTGGCGTCAGAATAACAAACCCGATAATCTAAAAAAGCCTTTTCAAGCACCCGAAAACAAGTATCACTTCCGATAAACGACGATATAAAAACATTACAGTCAATGACAAGATTCTTCATTTATTTCTTTGATTTTTTCGCGGTACGGGCTTCTTTAACAGCTTTGGTGGCTATTTTCATCAGCGCTTCATCGCCTTTACCGGCAAAGGTTTTATCTGGAACAGGTTCAGAAAAAACAGCCCTGAACTTTTTAAGTAAGACTTTGCGGTCTGTTATTGTTTTGGGAATTAATAAAATACCGTCTTCACGCACCTCAGCCTCTAAAAAGTCGCCTATATCAAGCTCAACGGCCTTTCTGATACTTGCCGGAATGGTCACTTGAAATTTATCTTTTATTTTAATAATTGGCATGTTGCCTCTCCTTGGTTTCGGTGTTCACTATTGAAAAATATTTATTGGAAAATTTGAATTTCTAACTTGATAATAAAACATAATTTTTGGAAATGCAATTTTTTTAACGGTCAAAAGGATAATGGTTATAAACAGTGGGCGCTTTTATGAAGAGGATGCCGGTTTGTGTTGTCAGGCTGTCTCAGGGTAGAGTAGGACGCTGGATTTCGAACCCGGCACGCGGCTACTACGTGTCAACCGTAAAATGGATAGCAGATATCTGGAATGGAATGAACAGGTTTCCTGAATTGGATCATCTGGAAGAATCACCAGTTTCAAAAAATTCAAAACCATGTGATCGGTAAAAAA
>CAMBQS010000113.1 GCA_945870015.1 Desulfocicer vacuolatum DSM 3385 | reverse complement strand
ACAAACCTATGGTACCCGGTATGGGGAGCGGCTGACAGGCAGTTTTGATGTGGATGTCCTGGGATCTCAATGTCTGGACGCTGCATGCGAAAATGAAACCGAAATCACAGGAACGATCACAGGTACTTTTGATGGTGTGATTACCGAATATACAAGGGGTAACTGATCAGGGTACTTCTGATATAACCTGAATCCGGAGAGTCTGATGAGAGAATGGTGCGCATCGCATGGCGCCCGGATAGCGCTGTTCGGCGCGATCATGACGACGCTGGGTGATTTTGCCCAGCTTTGGGTTGTCAACGCAGGGCGGCCGGATCTGAATCTGATACCGCCCCCACCCGGACTGATCATCTGGGGAACACTGCTCGGGGCAATCGGAATACCGTTGTATGGCCTCGGCTACTGTGCGCGTGCCATGCAGGGATCAAAACAGAATGCGATTCTGATAATTTCGGGGATGGCATTCAGCATTCTCGGCGGGATCGTGCATGCCTCGACCGGAGTTCTGATCGCATACAACATCGGCGGAATTGCCGGCGGCTTACCTCCCCTGCAAGGGGTGTTGCAGTCCGGGCCTATCGTGCTGACACTTTGGATCTTGGCGGGACTGGCTTTTCTGGTAGCGGGCGCAGCCGAACTCAGGATGGCGATTTATCGGCACGAATACCTGTTCAATCCGCTTGTTCTGACGTTGCTGATCACGGCATCCGCATTCCTGCTTGCGTTGCCATGGTGTGACTTTGTCGGCCCCGCTGCTGTTAATCTGTCCCATCTGATCTTTTTTTCCCGAATGCTTGTTGCTCAACATGAATGATGATGAAACAGATGAGATTACGAAAATAAAACCGGCGACCGCAAACAGGTTGAATAATCCATACTGTTTCTGTATAGTAAGCTATTGATTTGAACCAAACACTTGATTGAATTACATATGTATGATTGTCTTCCGGATGGAAAAGGAGCGGAATTGATGAAAGAAGCGTCTAAAATCAACCCCTTTGAAAGGGATTCCATGATACTGATCGGAATCAGTCTATCCGTAGCGTTCTGGATCATTGAATCGTTTATGCATATATTTCTCTCCCCGGGGTTCAGTTTTTCCGAAAATCTGTTCGGTGCCAGCTCGTATGATATCTATTCCCGTGTCATTGTTCTGTGTCTTTTCCTCATATTTGGATCCCATGTTCAATATACCATCAACAACCGGAGAAAAGCCGAAGATGCTTTGCGTGAGAGTGAAGAAAAATACCGCTCCATCCTGGAAAGCATTGAGGAAGGATACTATGAGGTCGATCTGGACGGGAATGTCATTTTTTTTAACGACTCATTCTGCAGGATCCTGGGTTTTTCCGGTAACGAGCTGCTGGGACGAAATCAAAAAAAATTACTTGATAAAGAAAATTCAAAGAAAATTCTTCTGGAAGCCAAAAAAGTTTTTAAAACCGGAAGGCCCAATTCACTTTTTGAAGTGGCGTATCAGAACAATAAAGGTTCCATTCGTATTATCGAAGCTTCCATTGCCCTTTTCAGAGACTCAAAAAGTAATCCGCTTGGTTTCAGGGGGATAGCGCGGGATGTTACGGAAAAGAGAATCATGGAAAGAAAGCTGATTGAAGCCGATAAAAAACTTCAGGTAGCCCGAGGCGCAACCATACTGGGACTTGCGAAACTGGCTGAATACCGGGATATGGATACGGGTCTGCATCTGGAAAGGATGAGGGAATACAGCAAAATCCTTGCAGAAGCCTTGTCTCATCTTCCGGATTATAGAGATTACATAACCAGTGAATATATTGATGATGTTTTCAACTCTTCCATTTTGCATGATATCGGCAAGGTGGGCATACCGGATTCCATCCTGCTGAAACCGGACAAACTCACTCCTGAAGAATTTGAAATCATGAAAAGCCATGCCAGATTGGGCGGAGAGGCCATCGAACTGATTGAACTGGAAACCAAAGGCCAGTCTTTCCTTACCATTGGACGGGAAATCGCTTTTTATCATCATGAAAAATGGGATGGAAGCGGATATCCGGAAGGCCTCAAAGGGGAATCCATCCCTTTATCTGCTCGGCTCATTGCCCTGGCAGATGTTTACGATGCCCTGACATCCAAAAGGGTATACAAGGATTCGTATTCCCATGAAAAAGTCAAAGAAATGATTTTAAAAGCCAGAGGCAAACATTTTGCGCCGGAGGTTGTGGATGCGTTTCTGGCTCAGGAGGAGAAATTCAAATCCGTCCGCCTCAATATGAAAGATTCAGAACAAGCTGTTCTGATGCATGATTAAGCCCTGCTAACAAAAAAAAAGTACCGGAAAAATTCTGTTACAGAGTACTCAACAGTAAAAAACAATAGTACAGATGGTCGACTTCCAGTACAGGGAAAAACCATGACAGCAAAAAAAAGCAGTAAAAAATACAAATCAAAAGGTACACCCGATTCCGAAAAAACAGCAACGCCCAAAATGGTTGAAACAATCGCAGCAGGTTTCCCTGTCGTGGGCATCGGAGCCTCAGCCGGTGGACTATCGGCATTTGAAGCCTTTTTCTCAGCCATGCCCGAGAACACCGATCCGGGTATTGCCTTTGTGCTGGTCCAACACCTGGCCCCGGACCACAAAAGCATCCTTACCGATCTGGTCAGGCGTTATACCCGCATGCAGGTTTTCGAAGTCGAAGACGGCATGGCAGTTACACCCAACTGTACCTATATCATTCCTCCCAACCGCGATATGGCCTTTCTGAATGGGACACTGCAATTACTGGAACCATCCAGACCACGCGGGCATCGCCTGCCCATCGATTTTTTCTTTCGTTCCCTGGCCCAGGATCAGCATGAACGGGCCATTTGTATCGTGCTTTCCGGTACCGGCAGCGACGGTACCCACGGAGTGCGGGAGATCAAAGCCGAGGGCGGCATGGTCATGACGCAGAACCCGGAATCAACCGAATATGACGGCATGCCGCGAAACGCCATCGCTACCGGTCTGGTGGACTATGTGCTGCCGCCGGCTGAGATGCCGGCCCAACTGATGGCCTATGTGGCCCAAGCCTTTGGCAAAAAACCATACCCGGTTTCTACGCCGGTCCCCGGAACGGAAGACACCCTTAAAAAAATTTTCATCCTGCTGCGCGCCCAGACCGGTCATGACTTTACCCATTACAAACAGAACACCATCAACCGGCGGGTAGAGCGGCGCATGGCTGTCCACCAGATAGAAAAGATGGTCGAATACGTGCGCTACCTGCAACAAACCCCAGTTGAGGTGGAAGCCCTTTTTCGCGACTTGTTAATCGGCGTCACCAATTTTTTCCGTGACCCGGAGGCGTTTGAGGCTTTACAGGAACTGTCCATCCCACGCCTTTTTGCCAATAAGCCCGCAGGTTCGGTGATACGCGTCTGGGTGCTCGGGTGTTCCACCGGCGAAGAAGCTTATTCCATCGCCATCCTGCTTCAGGAAAAACTGGAAGCACTGAAGCAGAAATACAAAATACAGGTATTCGCAACCGATATCGACAGCCGGGCGATTGATACAGCCCGCAGCGGAATTTATCCCGCCAGTATTGCCAGCTGATATTTCCCCGGAACGAATGGTACGTTTTTTTGTTCAGGAGATGGAAGGCGGTGCCTTTCGCATCCAAAAAGGCATCCGCGACATGATGGTCTTTTCCGAACAGGACGTAATCAAAGACCCGCCGTTTTCCAAACTGGACCTCATCAGTTGTCGTAATCTATTGATATATTTGAGCGGGGAACTTCAAAAAAAACTCATTCCCCTGTTTCATTATGCCTTGAACCCAGGTGGATTCCTCTTTCTCGGTACCTCCGAAACCATAGGCGAATTCATGGATCTTTTCAGCGTGATGGATCGAAAATCAAAGCTGTATCAACGCAAAGAGGAGTTTCACGGCCTGTATCGTCCGGCAACAAGAAGGTTCCTACCGCCCTTGACGGAAGAGACTGCTGTCTTGCAGACTCCCCGGAAAACACCTGTTGAGAACAAGCTGCCCCTTCGCGAGCTGACGGAAAAAGCCCTGCTGCAACAGTACGACCCGGTAGGCGTGATGGTAGACGAACGCGGTGACATTTTTTACCTGTACGGACGGTCCGGTTTGTATCTGGAACCTTCTCCGGGCGAGACGGGTGTAAACAATATCCTGAAGATGGCCCGGGAAGGATTGAGACAGGAGTTGACTATTGCCCTGCACAAAGCCGTGGCGTGCAAAGAGACGGTGCGACACCCGGGCCTTCAGGTCAAAACCAACGGTGATTTCACATGGGTTCATCTGACCGTGCGGCCGGTGACGAGTTACTCTGTCACATCACTTTCGCCTGCTCTATTTCTGGTAGTTCTGGAAAAAGCGCAGGAGATGAACCACGAACCCTCCTTGAAGGAAGTTGTCGTGGAAGATAATTCCGTGGACATTGATAAACGCATTGCAGCCTTACGAAAGGAACTGCAGGCCAAAGATGAATATCTCCAGAGCACCAACGAGGAGCTGGAGACCTCCAACGAAGAACTCAAATCCGCCAACGAAGAGATGCAGTCGGTAAACGAAGAACTTCAATCCACCAATGAAGAACTGGAAACCTCCAAGGAAGAGTTGCAATCGGTAAACGAGGAGTTGTCTACCGTCAATACCGAACTGCAATCCAAGGTAATCGATTTGTCACGGACCAACAACGACATGAGCAATCTGATGGCCAGTACAGGCATCGGCACGATCTTCGTTGACCATCAATTGCACATCCTGCGTTTCACCCCGTCCGTAACCCAGGTGATCAACCTGATCCTGACCGACGTGGGGCGACCCGTAGGGCATATTGTTTCCAATCTGATGGGCTACGACCATCTGGTGGAGGATGTACGGGAAGTATTGAACACGCTGATTCCCAAAGAGATCGAAGTGACAACCCGAATGGGCGTTTGTTTTTCCATGCGCATCCGGCCCTATCGCACACTGGAAAATGTAATCGAAGGTGCAGTGATCACCTTTATCGATATCACGGAGATCAAACAGATTCAGGAAAGGGCGCAGGAAAACGAAAAACAGTTCCGGGGGCTGTTCGAAAACTCCATCAATGCTGTGGCGCTTCACGAGATGATTCCGGATGAGCAGGGAAATCCGATGGATTATCTTTTTCTCCAGGCCAATCCGGCCTTTGAGAAACATACCGGGCTGCGCGTAGCAGATATCCTGGGCAGACGCGCCACGAAGGTTTATCCCGGAATTGAAAAAACAAACCTTATTCAAACATACGGGAAGGTGAGCCAAACCGGTAAACCTGAATTTTTCGACCTGTTTTTCGAACCATTGCAGCGCCATCTTCAAATCAGCGCTTATCAAGTGGGATATGGCCGTTTTGCCACGGTTTTCGAGGACATCTCCTTGCGTTTGTCCTCTGAAAAGGCAGACCGGCAGCTAACTTAAAACGTTTATGAGGGTGGGACAGATGACCAAAATAAATATTGGATACAATAATCCCAACCTGCGCAAGCAAGCTGAAAAAATTGCAAAAGGAAATGCCGCCCGGAGGTCGAAAAACCTGGAGACGCTGTCCCCGGAGTCTGCGCGGCAACTGCTCTACGAGTTGCAGGTTCACCAGATCGAGCTTGAGATACAGAACGATGAGCTTCGACGGGCACAGACGGAATTAGACATCGCTCGGACGCGGTATTTCGACCTGTACGATCTGGCGCCGGTAGGTTATTTCACCCTCAGCGAAAAAGGCCTGATTCTGGAAGCCAACCTCACTACCGCCACCCTGCTGGGAATAACGAGAAACGCGTTGAGCAGGAAACCATCCTTATCCAAATTTATCCTCCCTGAAGATCAGGACATCTATTACCGGTATCGCCGACAGCTTTTTACAACAGGGGTGCAACAAGTCTGCGAGCTGCGACTGATAAAAAAAAACGCAGCTCCATTTTGGACCCGGTTGGAGACAAAAGTGGTGCAGGATGACAGCGGAGAGACCGTGTGCCTGATCGTAATCAGTGATATCACCATGTTCAAACAGGCTGAAGAGGCCCTGCGGAAAACCCGTGATGAACTGGAACAGCGCGTGGCAGAGCGGACAGAGGAGTTAAGACGGGCTAATGAGGATCTACGAAATGACATCACCCATCGCATACGGACCGAGAAGGAGAATCAAAAACTTCAGGATCAGTTGGCTCAGGCCCGGAAGATGGAGTCCATCGGCCGGCTGGCCGGCGAGATGGCCCATGACTTCAACAATTTGCTATCGGTAATTGTCAGCCATGCGGAACTGGCCATGATGGAGCTTCAACCATCCGACCCGGCCCACAAAAACCTCCATGGGATCGTAACGGTAACCAAGCACTCGGCAAAACTCACCCACCAGCTCCTGGCATTCTCCCGTCAGCAGGCCATCGCCCCCAAGCTCCTCAACCTCAACCAGATCATTGAAAATATGCTCAGTACCCTGGAGCAGCTCACCGGCAAAAATATCGCCCTGCACTGGGTACCTGACATCAACCTCTGGACGGTTAACATGGACCCGGCCCAGATCAACCAGATCCTGGCCAATCTGGTTATCAATGCACGGGACGCGATCAAAAGAAGCGGCAAGGTGACCATTGAAACAAAAAATATCCTGTTGAATAAAGACAATTATTCCGGTTATATCGAATTCGTTCCCGGGCAATATGTCCTGCTGACCGTCCGTGATGACGGTTGCGGCATAGACAAGGAGACTTTGCCGAAAATCTTTGAACCCTTTTTCACCACCAAAAAAAAAGGAAAGGGTACCGGCCTTGGCCTGGCTACAGTATACGGAATCATCAAACAGAACAATGGATTAATCGAGGTCGACAGCAAGCCGGGCAAAGGAACGACTTTCAAAATTTATCTGCCGGCCATTGAACAAAAGCGTCGCTGGTCCGAAAAAGATGGGGGAGGGACAGATGACCATCAAAAATAACGAACACGATCATGCCGACCTGCGCAAGCAGGCTGAAGAAATTGCTAAAAATGCCGCCCGGATGCCGGAAAACATAGAGATGCAGTCTCCGGAGGCAACGCGGCAAATGCTCCACGATTTGCAGCTTCACCAGATCGAGCTTAAGATGCAAAACGATGAGCTTCGCCGGGCACAGGCAGAATTGGAAGCCTCGCAGGTCCGGTATTTCGACCTCTATAATCTTGCTCCTGTAGGTTATTTCACCATCAGTGAAAAAGAATTGATCCTGAGCGCCAACCTCACTGCCGCGACCCTGCTAGGCATAGCCCGGAGTTCGATGGTCAAGCACCCCCTGTCCCGGTTCATCCTTTCCGAGGACATGGACATTTATTATCTTCACTCCAAACAGCTTCTTAAAACCAACGAGCCGCAGGCATGCGAGATAAGAATGCTGCGCAAAGATGCAGCACCTTTTTGGGCAAGGATGGAGGCGGTCATGGCGCTGGATGCCGACGGTTTGCCGATATGCCGTACCGTGATGAGCGATATCACCGAACGTAAACAAGCAGAGGCGACATTGCGGGAAAGCCAGGAAGAACTCGCTGAAAAAAACGAGGAGCAAGCCTGGTTGCTGAAAAGCATGATGAATGCCTTTGTTATTTTTCAATCCGTGCTGGATGACCATGGCCGATTTGTCAGCTACCGGTTTGAGTATATCAATGATGCCTACGAAAAAATCACCGGAAAGACCCTGGAACAGGTTCGCGGAAAAACCGTTCATGAGGTCTGGCCGGAAACAGAGGCGTCCTGGATCGAAAAATATGGTTCCGTGGCCATGACGGGAATCCCCCTGACCTTTGACATGCATCACCAGCCGACCGGAAAGTACTACCATTGCTATGCCTATCGGCCCTGGGAGACAACAGAACGGTTCTGTGTTATTTTCGACGATATCACGGAGCGGGAGCTTGCCGCAAATGAAAATAAAAAGCTTCAAGACCAGTTGGCCCAGACCCAGAAGATGGAGTCAGTGGGCCGTCTGGCAGGCGGTGTGGCCCATGATTTCAACAACATGCTGAGCATCATCATAGGTTATGCAGAGATGACGCTGGACGCACTCCAACCTGCAGACCCTCTCCATGAGAACATACGGGAGATCATTTCCGCCGGCAAGCGCTCCACGAATGTGGTCCGGCAGCTTCTGGCATTTGCCAGAAAACAAACCGTTGCACCGAAGGTTTTAAACCTTAATGACACGATTGAAGATACCCTCAAAATGCTGCGGCGGCTGATCGGCGAGGATATTGATCTGCTCTGGAAACCTGCCAACGATCTGTGGCTGGTAAAAATGGATCTGTCCCAGATCGAACAGCTTCTGGCCAATCTGGTGATCAATGCCCGGGATGCCATCAAGGATGTCGGCAAGATAACCATCGAGACCGCCAATGTGAAGTTTGACCTGACCTATTGCAAAACCCACAGCGGTTTTTTGCCCGGCGAATATGTGCAGTTGACGGTGAGTGACGATGGTTGCGGCATGGATAAAGAAATTCTGCCCAATATCTTCGAACCCTTTTTCACCACCAAGGAAGTCGGCAAGGGCACCGGACTCGGTCTTGCCACAGTGTATGGCATCGTCAGACAGAACAAGGGCTTCATCAACGTGGACAGCGAGCCTGGGAAAGGCAGCACATTCAGGATCTATCTCCCCCGCCATCAGGCAGCAGAGGAAAATACAAATAAAACAGCTTTACCAGCCGAAGAACTCACTGGCGTGGAAACCGTGCTGATGGTCGAGGATGAACAGGTGATTCTGAAACTGGGCAAAATCATGCTTGAACGACTGGGATATACCGTGCTGACCGCCAATACACCGGACGAGGCAATTCGTCTTGCCATGGATCATGCCAGAGAAATCCATCTCTTGATGACTGACGTGATCATGCCTGAAATGAACGGCCGTGATCTGGCCAGACAGGTAACCGCCCTTCGTCCAAAAATAAAAAGTCTTTTCATGTCAGGCTATACAGCAGGCATAATCGCTCATCATGGAATTTTTGCTGAGGGCGTCCATTTTATCCAGAAACCATTTTCCATAAAGGAACTGGCAGTTCAGGTTCGAAAGGCGTTATGCACCTGAAAAATCTTCAGGAGATGCATCCTGACCATCAAAAAGGTCCCATATGAAAGTTAAACCCACTTATGAAGAATTAGAAAGACGGGTTCAGGAACTGGAAAAAAAAGAATCCGAACTCGAATATTTCAAGGAAATATCGCAGGAAAGTGAAAACTTATTCAAGCGGCTTTATGAAAAAACCCCCCTCGGGTATCAGTCACTGGATGAAAACGGCCATTTTATTGTTGTCAATCAAACCTGGCTGGATACCCTCGGATATGTCAAAGAAGAGGTCATTGGTAAATCCTTTT
>CAMBQS010000112.1 GCA_945870015.1 Desulfocicer vacuolatum DSM 3385 | reverse complement strand
CATATTATTTGTCGATGATGAAAAAAATATTGTGGAGATGGCTCAAGAGATGTTCTCAGGAATGGGATATAAAGTTATATCAACCATGAACAGCCTGGACGCATTATCAATATTTAAAAAACAGCCGGACCGGTTTGACCTGTTAATCTCTGACCAGACCATGCCGGATTTGACAGGAATCAACCTGGCGAAAGCGATTCTGGAAATCCGGCCGGATATTCCTATTATTATATGTACCGGTTTTTCGGATTTGATTGAGCCGGAAATGGTGAAATCCATTGGAATCCGGGAATATGTTTTAAAACCCTACAACAAAATGAATATCGCAAGGCTGATCCGGAAGGTTCTGGATCAGTCCAGGAAGCAACCCTGAAAAAAGACCGGTATACCGGGTAGTTGCTTCCTGGTTTTTCAATCGATGCATTGTAATGGATGATGTTCCAATAGCCCGGATTAATCCGTTACAGACTCGATCTTGTTGGAAATAAAATCCGGCCGGGCATACGCCGGATTCGGATATCTGTAAAAACCCTGATTGGTTTTTATGCCAAGCTTTCCTTCATCCACATATTTTTTCACAAAAGCCGCATTATTTAAGGCTTTTCCCGTATTCAACTGTCTTGCCCAGTAGTCTGTAACCTTCCAGACAGTATCCAGTCCGATGCTGTCCATGATACCAAAAGGCCCGATAAGCGTATGCATGATTCCCATCCAGGAACGGTCAATCTCCTGTATCGGGGCAATACCGTTTGCGGCCATGCTGAGGGCGGAATCCATCAGCGCCATCAGCATATTATTGAAAACATATCCGTTGTTTTCTTTGGTTAAAACAATCGGGATCTGTCCGATTGCCTGTGCAAAGGCTGTCACCAGTTCGGTCACCTCAGGAGATGTGGTCTCGTGAGGCATGACATCAACGATATTGGTTATGGAAATATCATGAAAATGGAGGGCACAAAGCCGGTCCGGCCTTCCAGAAGCGTTGGCAAACATGGAGGGCAGCAGCGAGGATGTGTTTGTTGTGAAGATCGTCTCTTTTTTGCACCGTTTATGCAATTCGTAAAAGATCTTGCCCTTCAACTCAGGGTCTTCCGGCACAGATTCGCTGATCAGATCGATTCCTTCCGCAGCCTCATCCAGATTATCCGTCATGGTTATCCGGTTCAGGGCAGTCTCCTTGTCCATCGCAGGAAAAGGGCCGGCCTGAACCCATTTACCCGCCTTCTTCTGCATTCTTTTCCGGGCATCCGTGAGGATTTCCCGTTTCAGGTCATAGATCATAACATCATAACCGTGAAACGCACAAAGCAGGCCAATCTGTTGACCCATTGTCCCTGCTCCCAGGATCAGTATTTTCCGTATGTTTTTGATGTCCATTTTTTCTCCTTTGCCTTCCTGTTCAGAAATATCAATATGATGAATTTTTGTTACTCAATCATACCGTGTCTTGTTATTCCGGATTATGATCGTATCGTGCAGAAGGCGTATTGTCAATAAAAAATAGAGCGAGCGTTCGTTTTATTTGATAGGGACGTTCTGGAAAAGATATCGAGCAGCAGATTTCTGTTCTTTTGATAGATATTGGGTATTGAACGACTTTCTGCTTTTTTCAGGATTTTTCTATGGGGGCATTCCAATGGCTATGCTTTTGAGATCGGCAGTATATCATAATTGAATCTTTGCTCATTTTATTTGCAGGCCTGCGTGATAAAATCATTATTAACATTTATGAAAAATTATGATGGAATCAGCATAATAATTGATAGTTTGCGTTGATATCCAGGAAAAAAAACTTGACTTGATAACCTGGATTCTGGTAAATGAATGAGTATTCATTCAAAAAAGGCTGGCAATATGGTTTCGGATACAAACGGGAAAGAAAAAACAGTTAAGCACCACAAGATTCTGGAGGCTGCGATTAAGGTTTTTGCAGAACAGGGATTTTTCCGCTCAACCATATCACAGATTGCAAAAGAGGCCGGTGTTGCTGATGGTACGATCTATCTCTATTTTAAAAATAAAGATGACATTCTGCTTCAATTTTACAGTTATAAAACCAGAAAAATTTTTAATAAATTCAGAGAAGCTGTAGAGAAAGCCGATAATTCCGGAGAAAAGTTTCGAAATCTGATCAGATGTCATCTCAGGGAGTTCCAGCGGGATCGGAATATGGCTGTTGTTTATATTGCAGAAGCCCGGAAGGGACAGCATCTGGACCCACTCCTTGATGAACTGACCAAGATGTATCTGGATGTTTTGGGAGAGGTTGTTGAGATAGGTCAGGCAGAAGGCCTATTCCGGAAAGATTTGTATATCAGCCTGGTGAAGCGATATATTCTGGGTGGTGTTGAGTCCATCATCAGCACCTGGGTTTATGCAGGGGGAAAATATGATCTGGAATCCATGGCAGACCCTCTGGTAGACCTTTTTCTACGGGGAATTGGCAGCAACGATGTTGTCGCTGGCGAAACGCCATGACACGGTCTAAAGATAAGGTATAAGGAGGAGGAGAAAATGGCACAAGTTATAGCAGACAGGAGAGATGTGGACTTTGTTCTGCACGAACAGTTCAAGGTCAGTGAGCTCAGCAAGAATGAGCGGTTTGCAGAGTTCAATAAGAAAACAGTTGATTTGATTGTAGGTGAAGCCCGGAATCTTGCTGTAAAAGAGATTCTGCCGACACAAAAAATCGGGGATCAGGTCGGCGCCAGGTTTGAGGGCGGGAAAGTAACGGTACCGGAAGAGTTTCATAAAGCATGGGAATTATTCAAAGAGGGCGGATGGCTGGCGATGCCGGAAGACCAGGAGTATGGCGGCCAGGGAATGCCGAGACTGCTGTCCATGGCAGCGAGCGATTACCTTGTGGGGGCCAATTATGCTTTTATGATGTATCCCGGCTTGACTCATGGTGCGGGAAAACTGGTTGAGGAGTTCGGAACAGAAGATCAAAAAAAGACCTTTCTCAAAAAAATGTATACCGGCGAATGGACTGGTACCATGCTTCTGACTGAACCGGAAGCAGGTTCGGATGTGGGTGCGTTGACCTCAAGCGCAAAAAAGAACAATGACGGAACCTATTCCATCACCGGCTCAAAAATATTCATCTCAGGAGGGGAGCATGACCTGTCTGAGAATATTATCCATCCGGTACTTGCCCGGATTGAAGGAGCGCCTGCCGGAACCAAAGGGATTTCACTCTTTCTGGTACCCAAATTCCGCGTGAATCCGGATGGAAGTCTGGGTGAGTTCAATGATGTGGTTTGTACCGGTATTGAGGAGAAAATGGGGATTCATGGAAACAGCACCTGTTCACTGACGCTGGGTGGCAAAGGGAATTGCATTGGTACGCTTCTTGGCGAGGAGAACAAGGGCATGCGGGCCATGTTCCTGATGATGAATGAGGCCCGCCTGTTGGTCGGACTTCAGGGATTTTCATGTGCGACTTCAGCATATTTACATGCATTGAATTATGCGCGGGAACGGGTTCAGGGGAAAAATCTTTTACAGATGATGGACCCCAACGCCGCAGGTGTTCCGATTATTCAACATCCGGATGTCAGACGTCAACTGATCACCATGAAAGCGTATATTGAAGGTATGCGAAGCCTTCTTTACTATGTGGCCTATCTGGAGGATTGCGCATCGGTCGCCGATAATGATGATATGAAGGAAAAATTACATGGATTGATTGATATCCTGATACCGGTTGCAAAAGGGTATGTTACAGACAAATCATTTGAAATGTGCAGTCATGGCATGCAGGTTTTCGGCGGGTATGGCTATATCAAGGAGTATCCCATGGAACAGCTTATGAGGGATTGCCGGATTACCATGATATATGAGGGAACCAATGGTATTCAGGCAATGGACCTGCTGGGACGCAAGCTGGGTATGAAAAAAGGCAAGCTGGTCATGGATCTTTTTGGTGAAATCCAGAAAACAATCATGAAAGCCAAGGAGATGGATGGGATAAAAGAGTATGCAGTCAAGGTTGAAGCTGCTCTCAACAAGCTGGGTGAGGTTGCCATGCATTTGGGTAAGACAGCCATGTCCGCCAAAGTGCTGAACGCCTTTGCTTTTGCTCATCCTTTTCTGGAGGTAACGGGTGATGTGGTTGTTGCATGGATGCTTCTCTGGAGAGCTTCCATTGCCGCTCCATTGATCGAAACTCAGAAAAAGGATGCAGCCTTTTATAAAGGTCAGGTCAAGTCATTTGAATTTTTTGCAAACTCTGTTTTGCCGGCGACACTTGGGAAGATGGAGGCGATTCTTGCTACAAATGGAGCTGCGGTGGATATTGAAGATGCTTCTTTTGGCGGATAATTTCGAACTGAATCTGATGGGATAACTGGATTGAAATCGGAGTTCCGCATGAATTGCGGACTCCGATTTTTTTTAATTCAGCAGCATCTCATTGTGTGAGTTTCTCTCTATTTTTTTCTTGACGGGACTTTTTTTTTTCATTAAATTGAATGCTTGTTCAGTATAACATACAGGGTGGATTAGGTGTTTTTTTTAAAAATGAAACTGGAGAACCCAAAAGGACTTGCCGGCTCTCTTTTTTGAATTGTTTGAATCATAGTTTTTAATCATGAGGTGAGAAGGAAAATAAAAAATGGAATCAGTTTTAATTGCCCCTTCAAATTTTACTTTTCTGGGTATTCCCACGATTTTATTTTCGTTGGTGATTCCCGTTGTCGGTGTCGGATTGTTTGCTTATATCATGGCAAGACGGCTGGCACCGCTGGTGAAAGCCGCCCCGGATGATCGTTTTAATGATATTCCAATTCGAATCATCAATGTGGCAAAAATCTGGCTTGCACAGTGGCGCCAGCCAAGATACATGACCGCCGGTGTTCTTCATATTTTGATTTTTTTCGGATTTTTATCACTGGGGATTCGATCCACTTCTCTCGTCGTTATTGGCCTGAAAGAAGGCTTTGTCCTCCCGGGGATGGACGGAGTAATCGGGCATATCTATAACATCCTCAAAGATTATGCCGCAACCTGGGTATTGATCGCTTGTATCATCGCAGCGGTTCGACGGGGTGTCTTCAGACCGGAGCGGTATGATGTACCCAAAAAATACGGACATGATCACACCGGAGAAGCTGTTTTTGTATTGGGTGTAATTTCCACCCTGATGATTACGGAAAGTCTTTTTGAAGCCAGTTTTGTAGCTGCGCAGATTCAGCAGGGAGTCCAACCTGAATTCCTGGCACCCGGAACCCTTACATGGCTTTTTAAAAGTATTGTGCTGGATACACCAAAAGAAACACTTCAGACACTTCACATCATCAGTTATTATCTTCATGATATCACCTTTTTCTTCTTTTTATGCTTCTTGCCGATGGGCAAGCACTTCCATGTAATCACATCCCTGTTTAATGTTTTTTTTATGCGCACCGAAAAGGGAAATGTAAAACCGGTCAGGTATGGGATTACAGATGAACAACTGGATGAAGTAGAATCCTTTGGTGTGAAGAAAATGGAGGATTTTACCTGGAAACATATTCTGGATTTTTATACCTGTGCGGATTGCGGAAGATGTTCAGATCAATGTCCGGCCAATGCAGTCAAAAGACCTCTTTCTCCGCGTTTCATATCGATCAAGGCTCGGGATAAGATTTTTAAAAACTACCCCTTGCGGGGAGATTTTTTAAAGAGCGAACCATTGATCGGTGATATCTTTGAAGAAGATGAAATCTGGTCATGTACAACCTGCGGCGCATGTGAGCAGGAATGCCCGATCGGTATCGAATATATTGACAAGATTGTAGACCTCCGCCGGGGCATGGTTGATGAAGGAATGGTGCCGCAGTCTCTTCAAAAGCCCTTAAAAGCCATTGAGAAACGCGGGAATCCATGGGGCAAAATGGAGAAGAAACGTTCGGAGTGGACCACACTGAATAATTTTTCTGAAACCTGTACCGTAAAAATTCTGGAAGAAGGCGTAACCGCAGATGTTCTGTATTTTGTCGATTCGATCAGCTCTTTTGATGACAGAATGCAGGCGATTGCACAGTCAACTGCAAGGGTATTGACCGCAATCGGTATTGATTTCGGTATCCTTGGCAAGGATGAGAAGGATTCCGGAAATGAAGTCAGACGGTTTGGAGAGGAGATGCTTTTTCAGAATCTCAAGAGTCATAATACAGAGATGATCGTCAGCTCCGGAGTCCGGAAGATTGTCACGGCTGATCCACATGCTTTCAATTCATTGAAACATGACTATTCCGGACTGCCTCCGGTTGAGCATATCAGTCAGGTAGTTTCAAAAGCCATAAAAGCCGGAAAATTGCCGCTCAAAACGATCGAGGATGCATCCAAGGTTTACACCTATCATGACCCCTGTTATCTGGGGCGTCATAATTCAGTATACGAAGACCCCCGGGAAGCGCTGGATGCTCTGGAAGGTATCCGCCGTGTAGAGATGTTAAAGAGCCGGGATCGGTCATTCTGTTGCGGTGGTGGCGGCTTGATGCTTTTCTATGAACCGGAAGAAGAAGAGAGAATGGCGGTTCTTCGCGTGAAAATGGCAGCCAATGCCGGTGCAAATGTCATTGTTACGGCATGTCCGTTCTGTCTGGTCAATATGGAAGATGCTATAAAAGTTGCCGGCATGGAAGGTAAAATGGAGGCCATTGATTTTGTGGAACTGATTGATCGGCATATCATTCGATAAGGAAAATATTGTTTTGGCAGGCGATCATGTTTGATGGTAAAGACCTGTAGAATGGTTATTAAAATAAATAACTTGGGAGGATGAATATGGAAATTTTGGTATGTGTCAAGAGGGTTCCGGACACCTCGGAGAATGAGATCGCAGTCAATAGCGGCGGCACGGATATTGATCGTGACGATCTGGTTTATTCGGTAAACGAATGGGATAATTACGCGGTTGAAGAAGCCATTCAAATTGTTGACAGAGTTGGTGGAAAGGTAACCGTTGTCGCTGTTGGTGATAGTGAATCGGAAGAAGTTCTCCGAAGAGAGATGGCAATGGGCGCCAATGATGGACTCCTCCTGTCTGATGATTCGTTTGAGGGATCTGATGGAAAAGGGATTGCTGCCATCCTTATGGCAGCAGTAAAAAAAGGCAATTATGATCTGGTAATGACGGGCGCACAGGCCGATGCCGGTGCCGGTCAGGTCGGCGGAATGCTTGCTGCCATGCTGGATCAGCCTTATGCCTCTCTTGTCAATTCGATCGAAATCATAAATGATAAGACTTTGAAGGTAGGCCGTGAGATCGAAGGCGGTAATCAGGAGATGAATGAAATTCAGATGCCCTGCGTTTTGTCTATTCAGACGGGTATCAATGAACCCCGTTATGTGGGAATTCGTGGAATCCGAAAAGTTGCATCTGTTGAAATTCCTATTTTGGGCGCTTCGGATCTTGGAATCTCCTCCGGGTCAACAGGCAGTGCCGGCGCCAAAGTAAAAGTCCAGGATTATTTCGTTCCTCAACTGGGCAAGGGCGCAGAGATGCTTGAAGGCAGCACAGAGGAAATCATTGATAAACTGATTGAACTTTTGAAGGCCAAAGGAGGGCTGAAATAATGGCTCAAATTTTTGCATATATCACACACAAGGGCGGGGCTGCTGATGATACAGCTTTTGAGCTTGCAGCCGCTGCAAAAAAGATTGACGCAGGAGCTGCATTAACAGCAATCGTTACCGGAACAGGTGCAGATCTGAATACGGTTTGTAATGCTGTAACGGCCGCTTATAATGAAGTATGGAAAATTGACAATCCGGCATTGGCGTATCCGAATGCCGAAGTCATCCGAAAGGCGCTGTTGAGCATTCTTCCGGCTGGTTCCATTATACTTCTGCCCCATGACACCTTTGGTATGGATCTGGGCCCGGGTCTTTCCATAAAAATGAATTCTGCGTTTGTTGCGGATGTGGTTGGCATTGAAGGTGCTGATGGAACAACCCTGAAGCTGGTTCGCCAGGAATTCTCCGGTCAGGTAAGTACTCATGTTACCTGTGATGCCACAGCCGGTGCGGTATTAAATATCCGGCCTGGAGTCTGCCAGCCAGGTGAAATGAAGCCCGTGGGTGGTCAGGTTGTTGACAAATCAGGAAGTGTCGGAGATGTAACCGTGGGCCGCAAGTTCCTTGAAGTTGTGAAAGCCGAAGTCGGTGATATTGATATCACCAAGTCAGAGGTTCTTGTTTCAATTGGACGTGGTATTGAAGATCAGGAAAATATTGAAATTGCTACGCAACTGGCGGAGGCGATGGGAGCGGATTTATCCTGTTCACGGCCTATTGTGGATGCAAAATGGATGGAAAAAGCCCGTCAGGTGGGAACATCCGGCCAGACTGTAAAACCCAAGGTGTATCTTGCAATGGGTATCAGCGGATCTTTCCAGCATCTGGGAGGGATCAAAGGTTCACCCTTCATGGTTGCGGTCAATAAGAATCCCAAGGCTCCGATTTTTCAGGTTGCGGATGTTGGAATTGTAGCCAATATTCTTGAATTCATGCCCGAACTCACTGAAAAGATCAGCGGCTCCTAAAATTATTAATTGATAGTTCATCATAATTTAAAACAACCGGCGGGTTTGAAAAGGCTCGCCGGTTTTTTTATTCTTCCGGGAGAAGTTCTCCTTCTATTATGAAATAAAAACTGAAATTATCTGTGGTTTTGTAACTGTATATCTCACCTTTCCCAAAGGATAAATTTTTCAAGGTTTTCAAAGTCGGCAGACCAAGCGTAAAAGTGCTTTGATCATCAAGAAGTATCGTCATCAATTTGCCTGCCACTGTGTTGATGATCTCTGTAAGGGAGTCCTGAATCTGATTTTCCGGGGGGTCATTTTCCTCTGTCCACCCATATAAATTTTTTGTGATGCTGATGGCCAGACCAGTCGGAAAGATCATTGAAAATGAAACTTTTTTCGGCTCTATCAGGTTGATAAAAGACTGGTAAAATATCGGTATATCGAATGCGGATTCAATAGAATCAGAACTCTGGGTGTCGGTATTTGCTTCTGCCGGCTCAGGAGAAATGTAACCGATATCAGACAGGTAGGCAGGAACAATTTGTGTAAAGATCATCGCTTCAAATGTTTCTGAGACAGCAGAAAAAACTGCCTGCTTGATTTCTTGGGTAGGCATCGTTATTTCTCCGAATTTTTCAGAAGAGGTTTGATCGCTTTGGAAACACTGGCTGGAGATACAGGTTTGCTTAAAACATCCAAAGCCAGAAGCGCTTTCAACTCCTCAACTTTTTTTGGATTTGCTGCACTGGATATAATAATTACCGGCGTTTCATGGAATCGAGGGGAGGATTTAATCCTCTTCAGAAGCTCTGTTCCATCCATTTCCGGCATGTGAAGATCTGAAACAACA
>CAMBQS010000111.1 GCA_945870015.1 Desulfocicer vacuolatum DSM 3385 | reverse complement strand
GATTTTTCGGAATGTCATGCGGAAAAAAGCAATGGAAATGATTCTTCTGGGTGAAAAACTGACTGCGCAGGAAGCGATGAATATGGGACTGGTAACAAGGGTTGTTCCCTGTGAACGGTTGGATGAAGAAGTCGATCATGTATTACAGTCATTGTCTTCCAAAAGTCCCATTGGGATGAAAATTGGAAAAAAAGCCTTCCATGCCATGGATAGGATGCCTGTTGAAGAAGCCCTTGATTTTCTGTGTGAAAAACTCAAAGAAGTCGCATCGACAGAGGACGCTGTGGAAGGAATTACAGCATTCATTGAAAAAAGAAAACCTGTATTTAAAGGTAAGTAGAAGTTTTTTGCCATTATAAAGATCAAGGAGGATGAAATGTCCGTTCGTTCCTTACAAAACAATGAGAAATTGATTATTGCAAACTGCAGTGGTTTTTTTGGAGACCGGTTTTCGGCTGCAAAGGAAATGGTAGAGGGCGGGCCGATTGATGTGTTGACCGGAGACTACCTTGCGGAACTTACTATGGCAATTCTTTTCCGGCAGACATTAAAAGATCCGGGGCTTGGTTATGTTTCCACTTTTTTAAAACAGATGGAACAGGTTATGGGACAATGCCTGGATAAAAATATCAAAGTGGTTTCCAATGCCGGTGGGCTGAATCCAAAAGGTCTGGCGGATAAGCTTGGAGAACTATCCAAAACAGTGGGCCTGCATCCCAGGATTGCCTATATCGACGGCGATAACCTGTTGCCGAGAATACATGAACTTCAGGAAAAAGGGGAAGCATTTGTTCATCTGGACAAGGGGATCAGTCTGAAAGAATCAAAAGGGCAACCCATCTCCGCGAATGCATATCTTGGGTGTTGGGGGATCGTGGATGCGCTGAAGCAGGGAGCGGATATTGTCGTGGGCGGAAGATTGGCCGATGCTGCTATGGTAATGGGGCCCGCTGCCTGGAAATTCAACTGGAAAAGAACCGATTGGGATAGGTTGGCCGGAGCCGCAGTGGCCGGACATATCATTGAGTGCAGTGCCCAGGCAACAGGAGGAAATTATTCATTTATCGAAGAAGTCCCAAGCTTTCAAAATGTAGGATTTCCCATAGCAGAGATGTATGCAGACGGATCCTGTGTAATCACCAAACATCCGGGAACAGGTGGGCTGGTTTCCGTCGGGACAGTGACAGCACAATTGATTTATGAAATCCGTGAACCCCGTTATCTGACTCCGGATGTGGTGGCACGGTTTGATACCATCGATATCTCCCAGGAGGGGCCGGACCGGGTGTGTATTTCGGGTGTTTGCGGAGAGCCGCCCACGGATACGGCTAAGGTGTGTATCAACAACCTGAGTGGTTATCGTAATTCCATGACCATTGTTTTAACCGGTCTGGATATAGAAAAAAAGGCGAAAATTTTTGAAGATGCCCTGGTTGAAAGTGTCGGCGGAAGAGGAGAGTACGAAAAATTCGAGGTCAGCCTGACACGTTCCGATAAAAATGATCCAAATACCAATGAAGAGGCATTTGCTTATCTCAAGGTTTCCGTACTGGATTCCAATTCCAAGAAGGTAGATAAGTTTTCATCCAGGATCGTAGAGCTGGCTCTGGCGAATATCCCTGGATTCACGGCAACAGCGCCTCCTGGAAAGGGGGCGCCTTCCATCATGCACTGGCCTGCACTGGTTTCAATGTCTCATATCACACAGAAGGTTTATATGGACGGAAAAGAAACCGTAATCGACCGTACGGAGATTCCTGTTGATCGCCCTCTGGTTGAGCCGAAAAAGGTTAATCTGCCTGGATTTCCGGATGGCAAAATTGTGAAGATGCCCTTTGGAAGAGCGTTTGCAACTCGATCCGGTGACAAGGGTGGAAATGCCAACCTGGGTGTCTGGGCAAAATCGCCGGAGGGGTATGCATTTTTAAAACAATTTTTAACCGTAGAAAAGCTGAAAGAACTTTTGGCTGATATGAGAGCATATGATATTGAACGATACGAGATGCCGAATCTGCTTGCAGTGAATTTTTATATCAGAGGATTACTGGGGGATGGTGTGGCTGCTTCTTTCCGAAGCGATCCCCAGGCCAAAACATTAGGGGAATATCTCCGGGCGAGGATTGTTGAGATGCCGGAGTCGATTGTTGTTCGATAAAATATTATCATGAGCAAAATTCATTATTCAAAATATTACAGTCTTACAGGAGGCAGCAATGGGAAGTGAAATTTATTTTACCAAAGAGCATGAAATGGTGCGGAAAGCAATACGTGATTTTGTGAACAAGGAAATCAATCCCTATGTTGACGAGTGGGAGGAGAAAGGAATCGCTCCGTTGCATGATATTTTTAAAAAAATGGGCGATCTGGGATTTCTGGGCATGCGTTATGATGAAAAATACGGCGGAGAGGGACTTGATTACTGGTATGAGTTGGTGCTTCTGGAGGAAATCGGTCATATCCGGTGCGGAGGAATACCCATGGCCATTGCGGTGCAGACCAATATGGCTACACCGGCAATTAATGAATTCGGGAGTGAATATCTGAAAGAAAAATACATGAAACCAGCCATAAAAGGGGAGATGGTTGCAGCGATTGCCGTAACAGAACCGGATGCCGGTTCCGATGTCGCCGCTTTACGGACCACAGCAACGAAAGATGGGGATCATTATATTCTAAACGGCTCCAAGACCTACATCACCAATGGTACTCAGGCTGATTTTCTCACCCTTCTTGCACGGACCAGCGATAATCCCGGATATCATTCTTTCAGCCTTTTTGTTGTACCGACCAATCTGCCGGGTTTCCAGGTAAGTAAAAAACTGGATAAACTCGGGATGAGAAGCAGTGATACTGCAGAGCTGTACTTTGATAATATGAAAATTCCAGCGGAAAATCTGATCGGCATTGAAGGGGAAGGATTTATCCATCAAATGCAGCAGTTTCAGCATGAACGTTTTGCCTGTATGCCCATGACGTATATCGGGGCAAAAGATATGATCGAAGAAACGGTTAAATACTTAAGAGGCCGGATCGTTTTCGGCAAACCTCTGATTACAAAACAGGTACTCCGGCACCGGCTGGTAAAATGGTTGACGGATATCGAATGCCTCAAACAGCTTACCTATCATATTGTACGGATGAAAATGGCAGGCCAGGATGTTTCCAAGGAAATATCCATGGGCAAGCTGTTCAGCGGTAATTTTCTGGATGAAATGGCCGGCGGGTGTCTGCAGATGTTTGGCGGTATGGGCTTCATGAATGAGATGCTGATATCCCGCTACTATCGGGATGCCAAACTGATTTCCATCGGCGGTGGTGCAAGTGAAGTAATGAGTGAAATTCTGTCAAAACTGGAAGGTTTTTAATCTGGAGAAGAGTGATGAAAGATATCTGTGAAGATCTTTATGACGAATATGAATCGCTTGACTCCATTGTTTCCGGTCTCAGCGATGCAGAATGGGAGAAAGTCACTCCTTTTTATGGCTGGACCATCAAGGATGAGATCAGCCACATTGCATATTATGATGAGGCAGCAAGTCTTTCTGCAACCAGTCCGGAACAGTTTGCCAGGCATATGGAAAAGATGCTGGAGGGGTTTACCAGTTTTGATGATATGCATGCAAAGGTGAATTCGGTTGGAAGTCGGCTTTCTGTAAAGGATCTGCTGGAATGGTGGAGATCGAAGCGGAATCAGCTTATTGCCGAATATCAGAAACTCGACCCCAAAGATCGTCTTCCCTGGTATGGGCCGACCATGAGTGCAAGATCGTCAGCAACAGCCCGTCTGATGGAGACCTGGGCACATGGGCAGGATATTGTGGATGCTTTGAAAGTGAGGCGCACAGGCACAGACCGGTTGAAGCATATTGCACATATCGGTGTATCGACCTTTGGTTGGACTTTTAAAAACCGGGGGATGGAGTTGCCTGCAAAAAAGGTAAAGGTGATATTGACCAGTCCTTCCGGTGATACCTGGTCATGGAATCCGGAAGAAACAGATGAAGTTGTGAAGGGTACGGCGGAAGATTTCTGTCTGGTGGTGACCCAGCGGCGAAATGCAGCAGATACGAAACTGGAGATAACAGGTCAGATTGCAATGAAATGGATGAAAATTGCCCAGGCCTTTGCCGGGCCGCCGGAGGAAGTGCCCGCTCCAGGGTTGCGAGTGGTGTAGACTCAGGACAAAGAGAGCAAGAGGTACGGAATGAATTCCAATAGACAATCAAATAAGGTGTGTCAGGAATATTTTACCAAAGAACATGATTTGTTGCGGAGTGCTGTGAGGGATTGGATCCGGAAGGAGGTTGTTCCGAATATCGACGATTGGGAAGAAGCAGGTGAATTCCCAAGAGAGTTATATGGGATGGCCGGAGAACTGGGCTTTCTGGGAATTGGTTTTCCGGAAGAGGTAGGTGGAACATCCGGAGATATTTTTGATACGATCATTCTCAATGAAGAGATGATGAGATCCGGTTCTGGAGGATTCGCAGCCGGGCTTGGTTCTCTCGGCATTGCATTGCCTCCGATTGTCAAGAAAGGCACAACCGAACAGAAGGAAAGGTTTGTGAAGCCGGTCATCGCCGGTAAAAAAATAGCCGCCCTGGGAATTACAGAACCTGGAGGCGGGTCTGATGTTGCAAATATTCAAACCACAGCGGTTCGGGATGGCAGTGATTATATCGTGAATGGGAGCAAGACATTCATTACCAGCGGTGTCCGGGCAGACCAGCTTACCTGCGCGGTGCGAACCGGCGGAAAGGGAGCGCACGGGATCAGTTTTCTGGTAATCGAGTCAAATACGCCAGGGTATTCTGTTGGGAAAAAGCTGAAAAAAACAGGTTGGTGGGCTTCGGATACGGCCGAGATTTTTCTGGACAATTGCCGGGTGCCTGCTGAAAATCTGATCGGTGAAGAAAACATGGGTTTTTATACGATCATGGAGAATTTTCAGATGGAACGGCTTCAGCTCTGTGTCATGGCCAACATCACCGCACAGATGGCGCTGGAAGAAGCGTTGAAATATACAAAGGAAAGGCATGCCTTTGGAAAGCCATTATCCGGATTTCAGGTAACCCGTCATAAGCTTGTGGACATGGCAACACTTGTTGAGGTCAGCCGTGAGTTTACCTATCGGATTGCCTCAAAAATCGGTGCAGGTCTGAATCAGGTGAAGGAAATCTCCATGGCAAAAAATTTTGCATGCAGTATCAGTGACAAGGTTACATTTGATGCAGTTCAGCTTTTCGGCGGATACGGGTATATGCGTGGCTATCTGGTAGAAAGATTGTACCGGGACAACCGGATTTTATCCATTGGTGGCGGAACAACGGAAATTATGAAGGAGATTATTTCCAAGCTGATGTAAAGAAAGAAGAAGAGGAAAGTCCAACAGAATGTCAAACAGAGTGATTTTGAAACGTTTGTGAAAGGAAAACCAATGTATCCGTATTTATCCAGTCCGATTACAATCAATTCACTGGAGGTCAGGAATCGAATCGTATATCCGGCCCTCGGAGTTCTCTATTCCTATGATCGAAAGCTGAATGACCGGTATTATCATTTTTTTCAGGAAAAGGCCCGGGGAGGAGCCGGGATTGTGACCGTTGGACCCGTGGGTGTTGATTTTATCGGCTCCGGAATCATTGTCCTTTCTCTGGCAGAAGACGAGGCGATTCCTTCATTTACCCGGTTGGCAGCCCTTATCAAAGAACATGGAGCCGCTCCCTGGGTTCAGCTTTTTCATGCAGGCGCTTATTCACATCCTTTTATCATCGATGGGAAAGAGCCTATCGCGCCGTCACCGATTTTTTCAAAATATTCAAAAGCAACGCCCCGGGAGATGACACTTGAAGACATTGATATGGTGCAGACCGCATTTGTCCAGGCTGCCCTTCGGGCAAAACAAGCTGGATTTTCCGGTGTTGAAATTATCGCCTCGGGCGGTTATCTCATCACCCAATTTGTTTCTCCACTCCGCAATCATCGCACCGATCAATACGGAGGAAATTTTGAGAATCGAATGCGGTTCCCAAGGGAACTGATTGAGAGATTGCGGGAAAAGCTGGGACCGGATTATCCGCTGACAATCCGGATGGCAGGAAATGATTTTGTCCCGGGCAGCAATACCGATGCAGAGACACCTGCCATTGCAAAAGTGTATGAAAAAGCCGGAGTCGATCTCATCAATGTGACCGGAGGATGGCATGAAACCAAGGTGCCGCAGCTTCCCATGGATCTTCCGCGATCCGGATTTTCCTACCTGGCTTCCAATATCAAGAGAGTGGTATCTGTGCCGGTTGCAGCATCCAATCGAATTACCGACCCGGATGTTGCAGAAAAAATTCTGCAAGACGGATGTGCGGATATGGTCAGCCTGGGGCGTGTTCTGATCGCTGATCCCTACTGGCCGAAGAAAGCGTTTCAAGGGAAAAAAGAAGAAATTCGTCCTTGCGTTGCCTGTTCTCAGGGATGCACGGATGAAATTTTTAGCGGCAAGCCTGTTTTCTGCACGGGGAATCCAATGGCCGGATATGAGGGGGAAAGGAAAATTGAAAAATCCGCCCAGCCCAAAAAGGTCATGGTGATCGGTGCAGGTGCAGCCGGACTGGAGGCAGCCGTAACCGCAGCCATTGCAGGACACCAGGTTACGGTTTATGAAAAAAAAGATGATATCGGCGGTCAGCTTTATATTGCCGGAGCCCCGCCCCATAAAAACGAGATCTGGGAATTTATCCGGTATTACCGGGCCATGATCCGCAAATATAATATTTCGGTACGTTTGAATACGACTGTGGATAAGGATTTGATTCAAAAAGAAAAGCCTGAATTTATTCTGGTCGCGGAAGGTGCAGAAGCGCTGGTTCCGCCCATTCAGGGTGTTGATGATCCATGTGTGTTATCTGCATGGGATGTGTTGAAGAAAAACCCGTTGCTGGGAAAAGAGGTTGCGATTATTGGCGGCGGGGCTGTGGGTCTGGAAACAGCTCTTTTTGTGGCAGATCGAGGAACCCTCAGACCGGATGTGCTGCATTTTCTGTTTGCCTATGATGCAGAATCTGTGGACAGGCTCCGGGAATTGATGTTTCGCGGGACTTCCCGTGTTACGGTATTTGAAATGCTTCCCAAGGTCGGCAAGGATGTGGGCAAATCAACCCGATGGGTTCTGTTCGGAAATCTGGAGAAATATGGAATTCAGATTCGAACCCAGGCAAAAGTGTCTTCCATTAAAAATGGGACAGTAATGTATGAGACAGATGGAAAAATCGAACAGATGCAGTTTGATCATGTGATTCTTGCATCTGGATCACGACCGGTTCAACGACTTTCCCAGGAAGTTGGAAAGTCAGGAATTCCCTATAAAATTATTGGGGATTGCGTTCAGATCAGCAAGATCAATGATGCGATTCATGGTGGTTTTCTGGCTGCCCTTACGATATAGCTTGTTACTTATAATGATCAGCCTTGGACCAGATAGATCAATTTTATTCTGATCCAGGGCTTTTTTGCGGGGTTGTTCTGCCGGCTGATCAGTATCTTGGCTTTTTGTCCGCTTGAAGGATGAGTGATCAACCAATACTGGTCTCCCATATTTTGCAGGTGGATATGACTGGATTGTTTCAGCTTTTTAAAACCGAGAGCAGACAATTCCGCAGGGTTCTGAATGACGGCTGTCAGAGTTCCCCCTTTTTTGATTTGATTCAGCTCAAGGATGGTTGGCTGAAGGCCAAGCCTGTCCAGAATTTCGTGCAGAAAAATCGATTCAGCATGAATCGTCATGGGAAAAATGACGAATAAAACATAGATGGCTGTGTATTTGAACAATTGACTAAAATGATTCATTATTCACCATTGGCATTCTCTTTTTTTAACAATCATCTCAAGTCGATCTGGTTTGAAGGATCAATTGGAAGACATAGGTTGATTTGGAAGACCACTATATTGGAAAAAGGCTTGTATGTCAACGGACCTGCTTATGCATTTCTCCTTCCAAGCATATAAATATTCAATTTTAAATTCGAATAGATATAATATTTTTATTACCAATGTTGCCGCACTGGATGCAATCCCCTGTCCTGTTAAACAGGATAGATTGTCCTGTTTACTAGGACATGTTCTGTAATAAATTCCAATTCATGATTTAAAAAAATGGTTTTGATTTATAATTTGTGGAAATCATATAAAAAAAAATAATGAAAAAATGCCAAACCTTTGGCTTGATTCTTGAAATAATCTTCCGGCAGATGGTTTACTTTTTTAACTTTCAAACAATAAAAAAGGAGACAAAATAATGTACTTTAAGAAAATCTTCATGGATCAGAACGGGTCACTTTCCTATCTTATTGGCTGCACAGAATCCAAGGTGGCATGTGTTGTCGATCCAAGTAAAGAAGGGGTAATGGAGTATATTGAAACAGCGAATCAATATGATATGGAAATTACCCATATTTTCGATACAAGTGCAACCGTAAACCATCTGAACGGAAATATGGAGCTTAAGTTTCGAACTGAAGCGGACATCTATTATCTTCGGAACAATGTTGATATGTTCAGTCATTTTAAAACCATAGAAGGGGATATATTTGATTTTGGCAACGCCCGGATTGAAATCATCAACAGCCCGAGGCATGATCCATATGTAAACTCCATTTTGGTAACCGATACCCGTGATCCGGAAACGCCCTGGCTGATCCTGAAAAAAGAGAGTCTTTTCATTGGAAATATCGGGGAGCCGGCAAAGGGAAGCATGGATCTGTCTGATGAGGTGTTTAATTTTATCGATTTTAATACAAGCAGCCAATCAGGGGATTCTGCTTATGACAAGTACGCTGGTTATGGCGATACAAGAAGATATGCAGCCCATTCAATTGCGTAAAAAAAATATGAATGGAAAAGGCAATTCCGTTCCCGGATATATTTCATATAACCAGTAGGATCTGGTTTGTCCTGTTCATTGATTCAGGAGAAAAGATAATTCATATCATTTATTATTAGTATATCGTGTGTTGATCGAAAACCCATAGCAATTTGCTAAAAAAAGGGGAGCTCGTCTTCCCCTGAGCATGCTTTTCCAGATACCTTCATTTTACCTTCATTTCTAATCCATCCCGTTTTTTATCCATAGACACCAGGGTAAAACTTGAGAATCTTTTTCAATCGTGATTATAAACCATATTCATAGTGAATATTCCTTATCCTAAAGGGGGTATGATTTGAAAATCAAGTTCACCCACACGATAAACTATTTTGAAACAGACATGAATTATAAAGCAAAATTACCTGTTTTGTTTCAACAGCTTCAGAATGCGGCTGTATCCCATGCGGAAAAAGCCGGATACAGAATGGATTCACTGACGCAGAGCGGGCAGGGATGGGTT